>CAKREJ010000017.1 GCA_934317185.1 uncultured Anaerobutyricum sp.
GTAAGTTGCGTTTACCTTCCGGCTTTCCTGTTAAGTATAGTATATTCTATTCCTCTCCTATTGTCAAACAGGTATTTCACCTATTTCCATACTGCCTGAAATATCATTAGAAAAGTTAAGAAAGACACTAATTTATGAGGATGATGATATTTATTCTCCATTATCGGGGGTTCCACTGTCTCCGTTATTCCCGCTGTCGCCTCCATCATTATTTCCTCCGTTGTCCATTCCGGAGTCGTTGTTATTGTCGTTATTTCCAGTGTTTCCATTGTTTCCACCGCTGCCATTATTACCGCCGCCATAGCCATTGTTGTTATTTCCGGTATTATTGTTATTATTGTTATAATTATTGTCGTTATTGTTATCATCCGGATTATAATAATCCTGAGAAGTGTCAGGCTCTGTTGTATCAGCGGCTGTGTTATCTTCGGTTGATTCGGTGGTGCTTTCCGTTGTGCTTTCGGTGTCCTCTTCGGTCGTTTCTGTTGTTATTTCTGTTGTTGTCTGGGTATCTCCTAAATAGGATTCAAATTCCTTGCGGGGTAGTCCCTGGTGAATCTTATTCATATAGTTTGTCCAAATACTTGCCGGATAGGTATTGCCCTTTAAGTTGTCTACGGATTTGTATTTGTCCATTCCTACCCAGACTGCGGTTGTATAATATGGTGTGTAGCCGCAGAGCCATCCGTCTACATAGTCGTTGGTTGTTCCTGTCTTGCAGGCTGCCGGCATGTCTACGTCTAGCTGACAGACATGGGCGGTTCCTTCGGATTCTGTTACACAGCTTTGCAGTACGCTTGTCATCATTCTTGATGCACTGCTGGAGTAAACGGACTTTGTTGAGGTATCTTCCGGCACGATGTCGTTGCCTTTTGCATCGGTAATTTTTATGATGCAGTCCGGAGTACGATATTCTCCGTCATTTGCGATTGTCGCATAACCTGCTGCCATTTCTATTACTGTTGTTCCGTTTGTGAAACCGCCGATACAAAGTGTCTGATTATATTTGTAGTCCTTTTTATCAAGTCCTTTAAAATTCAAAGCCTCAAGGTACTTCATACAGCTACGTGGTCCCAGTTCTTCATACAGTCGGTAAGTTGCTACGTTACTGGACTTCTCTACTGCTCTTCTTAAGGAAATCGCTCCGGAATAAGAGTAGCCCGCATTGGATACCGCATCACTTCCGGTCATACGGCTGTCATCTAATGTACTGTCCGGGGTGTAACCCTTCTCAAGTGCCGGTGTATATACAAGAATTGGCTTTATCGCACTTCCTGGCTGACGGAAGCTCTGATATGCCCTGTTTAAACCGTAACCTTCCTGATCTTCCTCTCTGCCTCCTACAATGGCTGCTACCTTTCCGGTGGAGTTATCGATAGATACTGCTGCACCCTGTACTTTATAAACACCATCGTCTGTCTTTTCCGTAAACATGGAAAGCTGGGAGGATACAGAGTCCTGAAGCTGTTTTTGCTTCTCCATATCTATTGATGTATAGATACGGTAACCTGCAGAGTACAGACTCTTTTTGCAGGTGTTATACAGCTCATCGTATTCTTCATTATATTTTTCCTTTTCGGAATCACTGGCAAATGTCGTCTTAAATTCAAATCCCTGCTCTTTCATCAGGGCTTCTGTCGCACATTTTAAAATGTAAGTTTCGGCATAATCATTCGTTGTTGTCTCTTTCTTTGGCATGATCGTAATCTTTTCAGCGACAGACTTTTCGTACTGACTTTCACTGATATAGCCGTCCTCATACATATTTTTCAGAATACGGTCACGACGCTTTATCGTAGAATCCTTATGTTTGTAAGGATCGTATCGATTAGGACTGTTTGGAATAGAACATAAAAACGCTACCTGTGAAATAGATAAATCCTTCGCCTGTTTATTGAAGTATGCTTCTGAGGCAGATTCAATACCATAATAGCCATTCGCAAAGTATACATTGTTCAGATAAAATTCAAGAATCTCCTGCTTGGTATATTTCTGTTCTAATGCTACCGCAATAAACATTTCCTTTATTTTACGACTATATGTCTTCTCATAGCCAAGAAATACATTCCTTGCAAGCTGCTGGGTTATCGTACTTCCACCCATTGTAATATTCCCCCGGTTCAAAACGAGAGACAGGCCTGCTCGTGCGATACCTTCAATGTCAATTCCATGATGGGTTGTAAAGTTCTTATCCTCTATAGAAATAATCGCAAGCTTTGCTGCATCTGGAATGTCATCATAATCAAGATAGGAAACATCCTTTTCCTGCTTCAGCTTCTTTATCTCATTGCCATCCGCATCATACACTAAAGAGGTCTGTTCTGCCTTAAATGTATCCTTACTGCTTTTTGCTACATCTTTACTCGCTTCTGTGTACATTGTCGCTACAGGAATCGCTACCTTTTTTACTGCAATTGCTCCAACTGCACAAAGTGCAAGTAAAAAGCAGGTCAGTAATATTTTGAGAAGCCAGCTTCCTGATCTTTTATGTTGTTTACTCATATTTACCTCCACAGTTTCGTGTCTTATAAGTTTTGTATGAATTTATTATAGCATTTTTCGTTATTTCTTCTTTAGCTTTCCCATTTTACGGAAATTCTTGCATACTTTCAAGAATACCCCCGCATTCTTGCTGTGAGATGTACGTCATACAACGCATGACATACTTCTACTGTACACCTCTTTTCTTTTGCTTTCTCTTCAGCTATAATCAAACTATCATTAGATTATAACATAAAGAAATGGAGATATTATGAACTTAAGAAAATTATCTGGATATCATTTAAAATATATCGCTCTGTTTTCAATGCTGCTTGACCACATCGGTGTTATTTTCCAGGCATCTCTGCCGACAACCTTGTTTTTCCTGCTAAGAGCAGTGGGCCGGCTTTCTTTTCCACTTTTTTGCTTTATATTAGTTGAGGGCTTTTTCCATACGAAAAACCGAAAAACATATCAATGGCGTTTGTTAATTTTCGCTGTTTTATCAGAAATTCCATATGATCTGGCTTTTTCTTACCTTCCGGCTGACATAACAGGTTTTTCCTTATCTTCACAACATCCATTCCGCAGTTTTGCATCCGCTTTTCAACAGCAGAATATATTGTTTACGTTATTTTTAGGCTTTACAGCTATGAAATGGATGGAACGTACACCACAACGCCGCCAAAATTCTATTTATAAAAATATAGATATCTTAATCCTCTTCTGCTGTATAAGCGAAATTTTCCGGACAGACTGTGGCAGTGCCGGTATTTTATGTATCTTTTTCTTTTATTCATTTTACAAGGAAAGAGAACAAAAAAAGGGTACTTCTGGCGGCTTTACAATAAAGGAAGGTCTTATAGGCATCGCTCCCGCTGCTCTTCTGACTTATATCACACCGTTTCCGGTACAGCTATTTGCATTTGCAGACAGTCTGATACTTCATTGTTATAACGGAGAAAGGGGAAAAGGGTATAAATACTTCTTCTACCTCTTTTACCCCCTTCATTTGATGGTTCTGTTTTTTTGTTTTGTTTAGCAGTTTCTATTTATTCTTCTAAATAAGAATAAAATATCTTTCCTGCCCTTTCAAGTTTATTGGTAACCTCTGTCCTTCCTGCGGCAGTGGATTGTCCGGTGACAGGATCTAAGTATCTTATCTTTGTTGCATTATAACTCATAACGATGACATAACGATTACTACTTAACTTCGCCAGTACCGGACTTCCCTGGCTGACATAATAAAGAATTTCATCTACGGTACAGCCTGTAAGATTCCGTGTAGTATGACCACTGTACTTTTTCAGAAGCTTTGTAACGCTGCCTTCTCCAATGTCTATCGTATCTAAAGAAATGTCTTTTCCATTAACCGCAGCAATCATGGAAAGACAAGCCGCCAGAGATTTCTCTTCTGATTCCACTTTTGTGACCTTGTCCATTCCGGCTACCTGAGCGTAATCTGCATAAATACATTTCCAGAGAACATTTTCTTTGCTGTCGATTACATTCCCCCGTTCCTCACTGGCACTGGCTATCGCTTCGGTAAGATTTGTGTATACCGCTTTTTGTGTGCCGGATGCGTAAACATAATACTGTTCCACCTGCTCCCCGCTACTTGAAAGCTTCATCATAACATCATCTTCATTTACCATTACTTTTGTTAAGAGAAGATCAGGAACTACCTGTATGTATACATAATTCGGGAACTTAAGATAAAGCTGTGTCCAGTAGGTATCCGTATATTTTGATGTCAGTGTTACTGCATCAGCTTCCTCTTTGGCTTTATAACGAATATAGTCTTTATCACCGGTTTTATGTATTTTCCCTCCACTTTTTTTGCCAAGCGTCATTTCAAGGATGCTTCCTTTAATCTGCGTAGACATAATATAACGTCCACTCTTCTGATATTCTTTAACCGTCTCTCCATTAATATTTACAATATGGATCTTCGTGATCGGGAAGTTTATTGTTCCGCTGCCACTTTTTGATACATGAATGGCGTTCGCTTCCCCATATATAAAATCATTAGATAAAAAGCCGATGGCACGAATTCTTTTATCTGAATTACAAGTAAATTCCTGCTTCTTTCCGGATTCTAAATCTATCATTTCTATGGCACGGTTTTTATAAACATTTGCCGCCTTTTCCATTGCGATAATGCTCTGGTCTTTTGATGCTGTAAGGCTCTCATTTACAAGACCGGACTCTACTATTTTATCTGTCTTCTTCTCTAAATTGATCTCATGCAGATCTCCTTCTAAAATACAGTAGAAAACAGATTTGGAGTTCAGATAGGAGAACTTCTCCAAAGACTCCTTCATGCTGTCATATGGCAACGAAGTAGACAGGAAGGACAGTTCCTCGTTGCAGTTTGTTTTGGCATCGTATTTCATAATCTGAATTCCATTCATGCCCTCATGTCTGCCACGGTTAATGTAGCCATAGATCAGATATACGATATTTCCTTTTTTGTCCATACTTAAAAGCTTAATCCCATGATTTCCGGTGGCATTTCTCATATCTGTAAGACTTTCTGACGCAAAGCTGTACACCTTGTACATATCCGAAGACTGATAATCGTAGTACCATAACTGTCCCTGTGCCACAAAGCATACTTTATATCCCTTATCCGAATAAAAGTAGCTTACGTTCTTCTCATTCTGAATGCCAAGACTGATGAGATTATTAGCGGAATCAATAATCTCTTCGTTATAGTAAGCATCCATCGTTCTCTCATAGTTTAAAAGATACATTCTTTCGGCTGTATATCTTAATTTATAAATTTCATTCAGATCATAATACTGGATAACTCCATCGCTGACTTCCGTAGAAAGTATCGTATTTACACGGATCACTGTGTAGGTACTGTTCATTTCCTGTAAGGTGATTCTTGGCTTTGATTCCTGTTTTACTTCCATGTTTCCAAAGGAAACCGCCTGACTGCTTGAATGGATATTTACCGATTCCAGATTATCATCTAACGAATCTGCTGATGTTTCCAGATAGGCTGCATTCTCCTCCATTGCCCCCTTGTCAAATAAGTTGTTATGGAACTTTAATACGAAGGACAGGTAGTCATCTAAATGATATCCTGAGCCTCCCTGCACTTTTGTATAGAAGTAAATGCGGGTGTTATTATCAAGTCGTACAGACATCTTCAGGTAGTAAACTTTATTTTCCGATAATGTATTTTTAAATGTGAGTGTTCCAAGCTTTACGTTCTTCTTTTTATTCTCTGTAAGCTGATTCAGCGTTCCGGTTTCTGTTGGCTTGTCCGGTGTTTTTTCAAAAAGTGTATACTGAATCGCTGTAATATCATAATCATAATCATGTAGCTTTAAAATAATGGAATTTTTATTGTTGGTAAGTGTGATCTGATTACGAACCAAAGATAAATCAATGTCTTCTTTATAACCTGCCATTAAGTTATAGCTGCTTGTATCATTACCGATTTCTAATACCGGATAGGATGGATTGGCAAGCTCTGCTACCGCACTTCCCTTTTCCAGACTGATACGGTTATTAAAAAATACTAAAGCTCCGATAAAGCAAAATACTGCTACTGCTATGTGAAGAATTATCATCTGTATCTGTTTATTCATATTTCACTGTCTCCTCCTTCCAACAGAAGCTTCCACAGAGTCGGGGTAAAGCCAAACTGTTTACAGAATGTATTTACCTGCTTTTGTGCTTTCTCCTTCTTTTTATTCGATACCTTTTTACGACTTACCGCACGAATCAAAAGATTCTTTGGTGTGTGTTCCATATCGATAAACTCTAACAGTTGTGTATCATATCCCTGCTCTTCTAATATTTTCGCACGGATTCCATCTGTAGCAAGAGCACAGAAGCGTTCTTTTAAAATACCGTAATCGGTAATTGGTTCAAATTCGGATACGGAAATCTGTCTGTTTAGTTCGTGCTGACAACATGGAACGGATAAAATGACGGATGCTCCCCAGCGTATTGCTTTATACAGAGCATAGTCTGTTGCTGTGTCACAGGCGTGAAGCGTTACGACCATATCTACCTGTGTCACACCTTCAAACTCTTCAATGGCACCCTCATAAAAATTAAGCTTATCATATCCGTATTTTACAGCCAGACGGCTACAGTTCTTTATGACCTCCTTTTTAAGATCAAGTCCGATGATCCGGATGTCATAACCTTTTAATTCTTTTAAATAATAATACATAGCGAAGGTCAGATAAGACTTGCCACAGCCAAAATCAAGAATTGTAATTTCTCTGTCCTGAGGCAGATGCGGCAAAACATCTTCGATGAATTCTAAAAAGCGATTAATCTGACGATATTTATCATACTTTGTTCTGACAATCTTACCTTCCGCTGTCATAATGCCAAGATCCTTTAAAAATGGAACAACGGTTCCTTCTGCCAGGATGTATTTCTTGGTTCGGTTATGCAGCAGATGACTTTTATCTGTCTCTGGCTTCATCTTAACAGCGTTGTTCTGCTTCTTTACTTTAATTGCTGCCTTCCCTTTTTTATTAATAAGTGCAGTAAGCTCTGTGGCAGAGGTCTGTAATTGTACCTGCTTATATAATGGCAAAATACTTTCAAGCTCTGCCGCCAGCTCCTGTTTACTGAGATTCTTGTGGAAAACCTGTGTTTTCGTGTAAGCTGCACTCTGGAATACCAGCTTATCTTTTACAAGAATCGGACGGATATTGTACTTTTTAATCTCCTCTGCCTTTCTCGGATTGCTTATTGTGAGAAGCAGCATCTGTTCATTCAAATTTTCTTTAATCTTAGTGAGTAAAAACTCCATAATTGTTCTCCTGTCAGGGAAAGTGCTGTACTTCCTTCCCTTTTTATTTCATTTAATCTAAATACTGTATTTTGAAAATACTTTCTGTCTGCGATGATATCTCTGCCTGCGGTAATTTATATTCCAATGTAATATAACCTGAATCAATATACGAAATGGTGTATTACTGTCACGCAGATTCTCTTCCGTAAAATACGGATTCCTTATTACTGTTTCATCATCTGCCTGCATCGTTTCCTGCTGTTCCCGATACTTCAATCTATCATACACCATATCGACGATTTTTAAAATAGTTACCTTATCCGGATATTCTGCATAAACAGGACTTCCTGTATATTCATACTGATCAAGTAATGCATCTGTAACAAGCCATACTTCTCTTGCCACGACAGGAAGAAGCTGAATAAGATACTCATAATCTTTCCAATACTGCTGTTCCTCCTGCTGAAGCTGTTCCGGCGGCAGCATTTGGCTATCGCTATTTATCAGCTTATCATTCTGAATGGTATTACTTTGTTCATCCTTCCCGGCTATCGTACTATTTTGACAGGCCATCATTTCACGAAATCCCGGAAGCCACTCAAAATTAAAATCTTCTTTTTTATTCATATACACATTCCTGCTCTCGCACACTTTTATTTATCATATGCACGAAAAGGAGTGAAAGTGAAAAACAGAAAATCAGCGATGAATAAATGGAATTACCTGAATTAAGTCTCCCACTACTGCTGTGCATTTTTCCTGTTGCTCTTCCGGAATAGGAATAAGATCGGGAATATTAATAACCGGAAGCTCTCCCGCAAGTGCTGCCTGCACACCGTTTGCGGAATCCTCTAACACAAGTGCATCCTCCGGCTTTACGTTTAACTGCTGACAGATTTCCAGAAAAACATCCGGATATGGCTTTCCTCTTTTTACTTCTTTTGCGGAAAGTATCATATCAAAACAGGAGGACAGTCCGGCGTTGTCTACATACTCTTTGACAACTTCCTTATCTGAACCGCTGGCAACTGCTGTATATAGATTCTTCTCTCTGACTACTTTTAGCAATTCCCGAAGTCCTTTCTTTTCCGGAACGCCTTCTTTTCGAATAATCTGCTTTGCACGGTCCCCCACTTTTTTATAAATGCCTTCTGCATCGACCGCTTCCCCATAATAACTGCGGTATTTCTTTTGAATATCTTTTGAATTCATCCCCAACAGTCCTGTATACTGTTCAAACGTCGGATGATACCCTTCTTCTGTCACAATCTCTGTAAAAGCCCTGTAGTTTATGTGCTCTGTATCAAACATTAACCCATCCATATCAAAAATAACTAATCTTAACATATGTACCTCTATATTTTTTATTTTTGGTAATCCCTCTCCTGCCTTCGTTTATACTTAGCCAACGGAGATTCTTTGTTTAATTTGTTGAAATGAACTTATATTTTAACACAACTCTAACCTTTGCGTAAACTGAAAACAAAAAGACCAAAGCGTTCAGGCTTTGGTCTTCTTGTTTTGTAATAAGCGAAACAAATCAATTAGCTGACAGTTCCTTTTCTTAAGGTTTTGTCTGTCCTATCTGCTTTACTTATTTTTCTTTTTTGCTTTTCGGTTTCTACGATATGCCTCTGCACTTCCTGCTGCAAGTGCTATCGCAGCTAATGCTGTATAGAATGCGATATGAGAATTGTCTCCGGTTTTAGAGCTGCGGCTCTTCTTTCCTGTGGAATGATTGGTTTTATCGTTATCTTCTTCATTCTCGTTCTCATCCTGATCCTGATCCTCATCCTCGTCTTCGTCATCGTCATCTTCTTTTAGATACTTTTCATAGTCCGGATGATCTTTAGTCATATCATTTGTAATTCCTAAAGCACTGTTCTTGTCATCTTCTGTAAAGGAAACTTTAATATCGCCGTCATAGGTTACATCAAAACCAAAGTCGCTGTTTTCTACAGGATTTCCAGTCTCGTCTGTTTCTGCTACATAATAGGTTCCATTTGCTAAGTCTAAGAAGGATACGGATGTACTCTTTCCATTCTCCACTTTAAGTTCCTTTATGTCTCCGATGCGATTCGTATAATAAGGATCTGTGAAGAGGCTTACATAAAATGTTCCATTATATTTTTCAGAAATCGGTTCTCCACCTAGAGTAACCTTCTTTGTAACAGTAAGCTCATGTAATGTGTTTAAGAAATCATCTCCCGGTTCTACTAACTGGTTCTCCAGTACGGCATAGGCTAACTTCTGGGTAGGAGTAATCTTACATTCTGTTCCGTTACCTACGATCTTGCAGACATCGGAAGATTCCAGCTTATCCCCATTCTCATCTGTTTCTGCTACATAATAGGTTCCTTCCTTCAGGTGTTCAAATACTGTATAAGCAGTCCATGCACCTTCACATCTTAGTTCTTTTACATCAGAAATCCTTCTTGTGCAGTCAGCGTCGCTGAATAATGCAGTATAGAAAGTTCTGTTTACTGCCTGATTCTTTCCTTCAAAGGTAACGAGCTTGCTTACAACAATTTTTCCTTCTTCTCCAACAGGGGTTTCTTCATCTTTCATGATAACAGTATTATCATCTACCTCTTTGCCGTCTACAGAAACTGTTCCGTCTTTGTTTACGGTAAATGTAATACTTTCTGTTACCTCATAACCGGTTGGTGCTGTAACCTCAACGAGTGTATACTCTTCACCTGCGATCAGCTTCTTCTCAAATACATGAGCTTCTGTTCCGGAAATCCAGCTCTCAATGACGGTATTGTCCTTATCCTTTAAGAGTAATCTTGCTCCGGCAAGCTCTTTACTTCCGGTAATATCTGTCTTCGTAACAGATACCTTTGTAATATCATCTTTTACAAGGTAAATGTCATCCTCTTCTGTTGGATCTATTTCTGGCCGATCTACTTCCGGTTGATCTACTTCCGGTTGGTTTTCTTCCTTATCTGCCCTTGTTTCAATTGTTCCGTCTTCCTTTACAGTAAATGAAATATTTGCTGTATAAGTGTATCCATCCGGTGCTGCCGTTTCAATAAGAACGTAGGATTCGCCTGCCTTTACGGCTGGTCCAAAGTCATGATACTGACCCTTTTCGGATGTCCAACTATCAAGCGGTTCGGCATCTTCCTTTAACGTACCGTCCTCGTTTACGTCTTCTGCCTTATAAAGCTTCAGCGTTGCTCCGGCAACTTCTTCTCTTCCGGTTAAATCTGTCTTTTTAACGTTGAAATGTATCATCTGGTTGACAATCTGTGTTTCCGGAACTTTTTCTTCTTCTACAAGGCCTTCCTTCTTTGCTGTAATCTTTTCATCAATCATTGTTACATAGCGATCGTCCTGCTCTTCGCTGATCATATAGGATACGCCTGATGGAATCTCTTTGATTACTGCTGTCTGACCATCCTTTAGTCGAAGCTTTCCGTCTGTAATCGTTACCGCTGTCAGATCACCGGTATCTCTGATATAGGCAGTTCCCTTAAATGCTTTACCATCTACCTGAACATTGAAAATATAATCCTCTTCTTTATCTCTTGCATTTCCTCTTACTGTCTTTGTGAAGGAGAATTCTCCCAATCTTCTTGTATTGATAAATTCTACGGTAGAACCATCTGAATTAACACTGCCCTCTGCAATTGCTGCCTCCTGATTTCCACTGTTATCTGTAATCTGTGGAGTGTTGTTACCGTTTACACTTACGGAAGTAATGTAATTTGCATCTGCCTCTTCCTCTACAGTATATATGGTACCGGATGGAAGATTGCTAAATACGGCACTTTGTGTATCTTTCAATGTGAAGTTAAAAATACCATCTGGTGCTGTTACTTCTTCACTTTCATCTTTATCGCTGTATTTTAGAGTAAACTTGCGTGTATACGGCTGTCCTTTTCTCTTTAGGGTCACTTTAAAGTTAAACTTCTTGCTGTCCTTTGCTTCTGCATCCGGAATATACTGTCCGTTTACTACAGACTTTTTCACAACAAAGCCATCTAGCTTTGTATTGGTAATGACTGCTTTGGCATCCGTCTGTCTGCCTTCACCGTCTCCAATAATACCCGTCAGTCCTTCGCTCTCTGTCAAAAGATAGCCTTCTTGCTGTGTCTCCTCGACATGATACGTTGTGCCATATGGAATGCCTGAAATCTTAACTGTTTCATTATTCGTTAATCCCTTGATTTCTAACTTGCCATCTTCTGTAATGTTCTTTGGCGTATCATTTCCATTCCTTGTAACGGTAACCTTTCCGCCTTTACCGTTATTAAAGTTTGTAAATGCTACGGTGAAATCAAAGGCCGCTGCCTCTTCTCCATCTTCAATAATCTTCTTTACTAAAAGAGTTCCTGTCTTTTTCTGATTATTCAGTGTGATGGTATGCGTCGTATCATCGTAGTATTTTGCACTATTGTCAGCAACTACGATTCTTCCTTCTGCACTCACCATAAATAGAATATGTGCTGCACTCTCATAATCCTTCGGTGCCTTCGTTTCTACTAAGACATAAGTTTCTCCTGCTTTTACTTTACCGGTAAGATCTTCTGGGGCTGCTGTGCTTGTCCATGCTGCTACAGCCTCTGCACCATCCTTTACCTTACCATCGGCAGCTATATCCGAAGCTTTATATATTGCCAGTTGTGCACCGGAAAGAAGCGTGTCTGCTCCGGCATCTTTTTTGAGGACATAAAGCTCTGTCTTGTATGTATTTGTTACGATGACTTCTGGTTTCTTACCTTGTTCTACCTTTACTTCCATATTGTTATCGGAGTAGGTTGCTATATAAGCGTCTTTGGCATCTGCTGACCGACTCTCAACATTCTCCGTTACGCTGTAGGCTCCCACCGGAAGTCCGCTTACTTCTACTCTTTGTCCGGCCTTTAAACTAAAAGTAAGAGTGCCTGCGGAAATACTTGATGTAATCGCTGTATTCGTTGTTTCATCTGCTACCTTTGCCTTTGCAAGATCTTTATCCTTATTACTTTCTGCCGCAGTAACTGCTATCTCGTAGGTGTCAGCCGGAATCTGATTACCAACGGTTCTCTTTTCTACAATAAGCCCTCCAAGCGGCGTATTCTTCATCTCAACCGAACCACCATTTTGCACATACTGAATAGATAAATTATCCGTATGACTCTGTCTCTTAAATGCTAAATAGACTTTGCTGTCTGACTTTCTGTAGTTGGCCGGTGCCTTTGTTTCATATAAACAATATAGCTTATCACTGCCTGTCTTTTGATCAAGCTTAAAGGTTGCATCTCCATCCTGATCTGTTATAGCGGTCTTTTCATTGGTAAGCTTCGGCTCTCCGTTCTCATATACAATGCTTCCATCTGTACTTCTCACAACTTCAGCCAGTACAAACTCTGCTCCGGTAAGACTCTCTGCTGTCACAGCGTCCTGTTTTTTTACATACAGGAGAAGACTTCCTGTTACCGTTGCACTCGACTCCATTACCGTAACCGTCTTTTCATTGGTCTGTCCACTGTTTTCATGACCGGCATAATATGCGGCATTGGAAAGCTTTACTGTCTCTCCTGCCGGTTTATTGATGGCAACCTTATATGTGATCGTTATCGGCTTATCATCCGGCACGGTAACGATAAATCGATGATTCTCCTTATCGTTTTGCAGACTCCATTCGCCGGCAGAAAGTGCGGCTCCCTTACTGCTTACCGAAACACTGTCCTCCATCAGATTCATATATTCTGACATACGATCCACTACATCGATCTTATCTTTTGTTTCTAACAGATTATATCCATTCGGATTCACTGTTATCGTATACTTCACATAAGGATATGTGCTGACATTATGGATTGCTTCTTTACTCAGAGCTTTATTTTCGATAGTCTTAATAGCCGCTGTTTCAACCTTCCCACCATTATAAGAAAGCTCTGCAGAGTTCTTAAACTCCTTTGATGTATTTTCCTGAAGGAAGTTCTCATCTGTTACTTCTGTAATTACTTTGATCTTAACGTAACCATTCTTATTGCCTTCCTCATTACCTGCAAGTCCCGTTACATTAAGCTTTACATTTTTAGTATTTTGGGTGCTTTCATCGACATTAACTGCTGTTGCAGATGCCTCGGAACCTCTTTCTGTAATTTCTGCACTGATAAACTTCAGTCCGTCCGGAAGCTTCTCTGTAATAGTTGCGTTACCTGACATCTTACTGTTTTCATTTAACATAAGATACCATGTGATCTGTTTGTTCGCAGCGTTATAATCCCCTGCTGCTTTTGAAAAATCTTCATACTGTGTATATTGTGCCTGTGCTTTGGCTGTTAGATATAGTTTTTCATTATAATGAATTCTTCCAACATTTTCAAAGGTACGAACTTCACCTTCTTTAAGTCCACTTAAATCTGGTGTTGATTCATATTCGATCGTAATTGGATTGCTTTTCGTTACGCCCTCTGTCTTGGTATGGAAGATAATCTCAAATCCTGTTATCTTTCCCTCCGTGTTGACAGTCGTACCTACCGAATACTCGCTTCCTTTGTCGAATACCTTTGTTCCAAGCTTCACTTTGATATTGTCTATCTGCTCTTGTGTAAACTTCTGGTTTGCACTTAATGTATCTGAGTACCAACTTCCTTCATATACATTACTTGGAATCGCTGTTTTCCATCTGGCTGCACCTGTTCCGACACCACCAAGATATTCCTTCTTTAATGCGTATTCATTACTTCCGGTTCCCTGCCAGGTTACCTGATGGTTGAACGAAGTTCCTCCTGTACCGACACCGATACCTGCACTGTTGGAAATAGGTCCGCCATGACCAGGGGTTACCGGACGGGCATAGTATTCAAACTCATAATAATATGCTCCCAGCATATTTCCGGTCGGAGTATATTCCCAGCTTGTCCTTCCATCTACATTAAACTCATGTGTTCCAAGTACTGAACCCTTATTAGCCGGTCCTTGTCTATAGACTCTGACAATAACATTGCCATCATACACATAGTTTCCAAAAAGCTCATCTGTGAACTTAAAGTTCTTATTTAAAACAGGACCTCCACCGGTACTCTCATTTGCATGGATCGTAAAATACATGAGTCCCTGTCCCTGAGAATTACTCCAGTTCTTATCAGCCTGCCAGGTTCCCTGCTTCCATATCCATACCTTACGGAGATTGACTGTCGTTTGTGCTTCTTTTTTCTCTATGCCGTCTGCTGTTACTGTCGCAGTATTCTTAAGGTTTTTATTAATCTCCCATCCCTGTCCACGTTCCCATACATCATCCTGTAATTCTGCACGATAGGTAAGCTTCGCACTGGAGCCTGGTCTCATCGTTCCGATGTTCCAGTCAAAGGACTTTGTTGTCAGGTCGGCTGTTGGGAGCGGAAGATAGCTTGTTGTTGTGCCTTCCTGTAATGTTGCCGTAAAGAACCTATACGCCTTTATTTCTTCTTTTGCTTCGCTAAATACATCTTTTACCTTAACATTCGTCATGTTATTTGTATTATTCGCAGGTGCTTCTACAGTGATCGTATAGTCAATGTATGTCTTGCCTGTTGCAGCATCTATAATAATACCTGTGCCTTTGCTCTTTGTAATATTAAGGCTATTGTTAAACTTCTGTGTAACCGACGTTTCCTTTAGCTTTGTCTCTCCGGTATATGCTGCTGCCTTATTGGCAATTCCCTTTTTGACATCTGCTATTTCATTGAAAAATGTGTCTTTGATCTTTACTTTATATTTTAAAGTATAGCTGTCATTCGGTCTCATCGTTCCGATTGTCCAATGTCCTTTAGATTCATCAAAACTTGTTCCTGCCGGTACACTGATGCTCTGATAAACTCTGCCATTATTTGAATAAAGCTTATCACCATTCACCGTAAAGGTATCTTTTACGATGACATCCGGTACATCCTGTGTATTGTCCGCAGGTGCCTTAACTGTAACAGTGTAAGTAATCGTATTATCTTCTTTATTGTAGCTGCTCGTCTTCTTTAAAGAAAGCTTTGCCTGCGTAACTACCTGATCCTCCTCAAACGGAATCGTTACTTCTGCTTTGCCAAAGATAATGTTATCTCCGCCCGGTGTTCCACCCCAGCCTTTTTTAAAGTGTCCGGCTACAACAACCTTACCGCCTTCTACTTTACCATCACGGTCTTCCAGATACTTCTTTGTAAAAACAATCGTTATCTTGCCGCTGGTCGTAATCTCATACTTTCCGGCAACAATCTTGCCATCGAAAACATCACCGCTTTGTTTTTCACTAATTGTAATAGCATCCGGAAGCTGGTATACAAGCGTTGTATTCTCCGTCAGACCACTGATTGCTCCGTACTCCAGATTAATCTCTACAGGTGCCCCCTTAGGCACTTTAAGATTATTCTTCTGAATTTCTTCCAGTGTTCTTTGCTGTCCGTCAATCGTAATTCGGATACCGGAAGCCGCTACATTAATATAATTTGCGAGATTAATCTGTGTTGAAGGAGCCTCTCCTGCCGCTTTGCTTCGCAATGCCTTCTTTTTGGCAGCAGTTGTCGCATTACTTGTATTGTCCTGCTTCTTTGTTTCTTCTTCCTTCTTTGTTGTCTCTTCTTTGTTTACGGTTTCTTCTTGTTTCGTTGTTGCTTCCTGCTTTGTTTCTTCTTTCTTTGCTGTCGTTTCTTCTTCCTGCTTCGTCTCTTCTTTCTTTGCTGTCGTTTCTTCTTTTGCCTTAGAAGCAGTTGTACTCTCCGCAGCGTCCTCTTCTTTTTTGCCATCCTTCTCTGAGGAAGGCTGCTTCGATTTCTGTTGTTCTTCCGTTCCTGTGCTGGTATTTACTTTTTCTTTGTCTTCCTCTACAGATTGTGTAGATGTGAGGCTTTCTGCAAACACACTCATAACATTAGATACACCTGTAGATGTCAAAACCATTGCCAACACCAGAACAATCATCAAAAACAATTTCCCCGCACGTTTCATAATGATTCTCCTTTCTTTTGTAGTTGCATTTATGTTACTAGCTATAGTCTAAATTATATCCTATTTTAGCCCCTTTTACAATCTGTTGTTTTTTAAATTCATCTTAAGAAAACAGGCAAAAAAGCAACAATGCCATATTCCATATGCTCTGCAATCGCATCTGGAATATGGCATTGTTGCTTTTGTCTGTTTTGGCTCCAGAAGGAGTGAATGCAATAATTATCCCTGCATCTTCTCCATAAGTCGTGCTGTGTCTTCTGTAAGCTTCTTCAGGGAATTAACCATTGCTGTCTTCTGAGCTGCCAGCTCATCACACTGTTTCTTCTCTTCTTCTACTTTACGAAGGCTGTCTTCGTGAAGCTTCTTCGCCTCCTCGATAGCATTCTCCTTATTCTGCTGAGCGTCTTTTAAGATTCTCTCTGCAGTCTTTCTTGCCTCGCCGATAATATCATCTGCATCCTGACGGGCTTTTTCTCTTTCTTTTTCGGCCTGTTCTCTTGCCTCAGCAAGAATCTTATTCTGTCTGCCTTCTAAATCAGAGAGCTGTTTGCAAAGTAAATCTGCATTCTTCATATATCTCTCATATGCCTGATCTGTTGTCTCCGGAGCTTTGTTCTCTTCTGCAGACTTCTCTGCCTCCTCTGCACGTACAACTGCAGCAGCCGCCTTCGCTCTCTCTTCCTTAAGTTCAGCTTCTAACGCTTCTAACTTCTTCTGATATATCGCCAACTGTGCCTTTGCTGCTTCAAGCTCATCCTGCTCTTCATCTGCATCAGCTAAGTTTTCTGCTGTTATCGGTTCATTATCTGCTGCTTCCTGTGCTGTCTCTTCTGTATCTACATCTTCTTCCTCTGGCTCAACGATATCTTCCTTTGTATCTTTTTCTAATTCTTCCATCGTCTTTCCAGTTGCAGCAGCCGCAATACCCAGGGCTGTCTTACTCTCTTTTTTCAGTTCTTCTATCTCTTTTTCTTTGGCTAAAACAATGGCTTCTGCCTCATCACAAATCTTATCTAACTGAATATCGACTTCATCTTTATCATAACCAAACATAGATGTCTTAAATGTCAGTTCTTCTACATAAGTTAATAATTCCTGCATATTCATGGCTTTTCCCTCTTTCTCTGGTTTATCATGCGGTGCGTGATCTACGATTCGTTCCAGAATTTTTTAAAATCATTTCTTACTATTTATTATAAGCATTCTATACCATTTGTCCAGTGAAAATGGTTAAAATATCAGTCGCATCTGATACCATACCGCCCCACCATGAACCGATTCCGAAATACCTTCATTCTGAAAACCAAACTTCTCATAATAGTGGATAAGACTCTCTTTGCAGGTTAAGACCATCCCTGTTCTATCCTGTGCTCTGGCATCATTAATGACATAACGCATCAGCTTTTCCGCATAGCCACGCCTGCGGTATGCCGGAAGTGTGCTCACTCCAAAAATCATCTGCCAGGCACCGCCTTCATCGTGCAGTTCTGCTTTTTCGTACATTTCATCTGTCAGATTCTTCTCATCCGTTACCATTCCGTCCACAAAAGCAATTATTTTATCTTTCTCATAACCTTCTTCACATAACAGCCAGAAATGGGTTCCATATGCTTTAATCCTTCTTGCGAATTCTTCTCTTGTCGCCGCTTCAGCAGCAGGAAAACACTCTGCCTCCACTGATGTAATCGCATCTAAATCATCTATTGTCGCCATTCGAATCTGCATATGTTCCATGAAAAAAGTCTCTCCTTATCGGTTTTGTAGTCATTTATCTACCATACCACAACATTTTAATTATATAATACACATTTGGTACTTATTTATTGATATCAAGACATATTATAAATTACCTTTACAAAATTTCAATGTTCATTTTTTGCAAGATAAGATATTTCATTGTTGTGACATCCTCCCCCACCTCGGCAAATAAAAATCCCATCCTGACATCTGTTCCATATCGCCATGCGAAAATGCTTAACTGCATTTGCCTGCTCTAAAGCCACATCTGTCAGGATGGGATTTCATCTGTTTTATTTACTTAAATTACTTTCCTGCAAGATTCAGTCGGATTATCGCTCGTTTAAGTGCCAGCTCTGCACGACCGATATCAACTCCTCCCTGTTCAGAGGAAAGTCTTCTTTGTGCACGAATCTTCGCTTCCTCGGCACGCTTTACATCAATATCCTGTGGCCATTCTACGGCTTCTGCGAGAATAGTCACCTTTTGCGGAGTAATCTCCACAAAGCCGGAGAGAAGTGCTGCCTGCTTCTCTTCATTCCTTTCGGTAATGATAAGTCTGCCTGGTGCAATTATCTGAGTCATCGGGATATGATCGGCATAGATACCAACCTGTCCTTCCACAGTATTATATTCTGCCATATAGATGTCATCGGAATAAAAAATCCTGTCCGGTGCGATAATCTCAAGTCGGAATGTTTTGTCTGCCATAGAATCACCTACTTATTATATCTGGCTAATACGTCGTCGATATTTCCTGCATTTAAGAACATTCCTTCCGGAATCTCATCGTATTTTCCTTCAAGAATCTCTTTGAATCCCTGAATAGTTTCTCCCAGAGGCACATAACGACCTGTTGTTCCTGTAAACTGCTCCGCTACAAAGAATGGCTGTGAGAGGAATCTCTGTACCTTTCTTGCACGGGCTACAAGAATCTTCTCTTCTTCAGAGAGTTCGTCCATACCGAGAATGGCGATGATGTCCTGCAATTCTTTGTAACGTTGTAATATTTCCTGTACTCCACGAGCTACCTGGTAATGCTCCTCTCCTACAATTCGAGGATCAAGGATTCTGGAAGTAGATTCCAGTGGGTCTACTGCCGGATAAATACCCTGCTCTACGATGGCACGGGAAAGTACGGTTGTCGCATCCAGATGTGCAAAAGTTGTAGCCGGTGCCGGGTCAGTTAAGTCATCGGCAGGTACATATACAGCCTGTACGGATGTGATAGAACCGTTCTTTGTGGATGTGATACGTTCCTGTAATGCTCCCATCTCCGTCTGTAGGGTTGGCTGATAACCTACCGCACTTGGTACTCGTCCAAGTAAGGCGGATACCTCGGAACCTGCCTGTGTGAATCGGAAAATATTATCAATGAATAAAAGGACATCCTTTCCACCTTCATCACGGAAGTTCTCTGCGATCGTCAGTCCGGTAAGACCAACTCGCATACGAGCTCCCGGCGGCTCATTCATCTGTCCAAATACCATTGCTGTTTTATCAATAACGCCGGACTCACTCATCTCTGTGTAGAGGTCATTACCCTCACGGGTACGCTCTCCTACACCGGTAAATACGGAATATCCACCGTGTTCTGTTGCTACGTTACGGATCAATTCCTGAATGAGTACGGTCTTACCTACACCGGCACCTCCGAAAAGACCAATCTTTCCACCCTTTTGATAAGGGCAGAGAAGGTCTACTACTTTGATACCAGTCTCTAAGATTTCTGTTTCTGTTGCCTGTTCCGCAAAAGTCGGTGCCTTACGGTGAATCGGATTTCTCTTCACGCCTTCCGGCACAGGCTTTTTGTCAATCGGTTCTCCAAGAACGTTAAAAATACGTCCTAAAGTAACCTCACCCACAGGTACGCTGATCGGTCCTCCTGTGGCAATGGCCTCCATTCCTCTTACAAGTCCGTCTGTAGGACCCATTGCGATACATCTGATAATATCGTCACCGAGATGCTGTGCTGTCTCTGCAACCAGCCTGGAGCCATCTTTTCTGCGGATTTCAACGGCATCGTTAATTTCTGGAAGAACACCCTGGTCAAATCGGATATCGAGTACCGCACCGATGACCTGCGTGATTTTACCTGTATTCTGTGCTGCCATTTATTTACTCCTTTAATATTCGTGTAAACAGGGGCAAAGGTATATCGTCTTTGTCTAAATAACCTCTTAACCTTTTAAGCCCGATTACCTGTCGTTAATTCAGAGCTTCCGCACCTGAAATAATCTCGGTCAGTTCCTGAGTGATCGCACCCTGTCTTGCTCTGTTATATGCAAGAGACAAAGTGGATATCATATCCTCTGCATTACTCGTAGCCGCATCCATCGCCTGCATTCTGGCTCCGTTTTCACTGGCTACCGCCTCAATAAATGCTCCGTATATGATACTATTTATATACTTTGGAATGAGTAGATCCAGAGATTCCTCTGCCTCCGGCTCATAGTTCATCGGTGCCTGGCTCTTTTTCGCATCCTCTGCTTCCGCCTTCACCTCTACAGGGAGAAGCTTGATAAATTCCGGTGTATGCACCACCGTATTTTTAAATCCGGTATAAGCCAGATAAATCTCTCCAACTTCTCCTGCCGCATAGGCATCAAGAACTTTACGTCCTATCTCTACCGCATCAGAAAAGAGAGGATTATTGATCATCTCTGAATCATCGGAAGCGATATAATATCCTTTTCGTTCAAATGACTCGATACCCTTTTTACCGATTCCGTAAACCTCCACGCTTTCCTTTGAAAGACCACTCTCTGCCACAAGCTTTACAATGTTATTATTGTAGCCTCCCGCAAGTCCACGGTTTGAGGTTACGACAATCACAGCCTTCTTCTCTGAACCGTTAAAGGTGAGATAAGGATGTTCGATATTGCCTGATCTGGAGAGGATGGACTGTACTGTATCATACATCTTCTGAAAATACGGTTTTGCACTCTCTGCTCTGGTCTTGGCCTTCTGGAGCTTGACGGTAGATACCAGCTTCATGGCTTTGGTAATCTGCTGCGTACTCTGAATACTTTCTTTCCGCCTCTTAATATCTCGCATTGATGCCATATTCAATCACCATCCTTAAAATTGATTCTTAAATTCTGTAATGGCCTTCTGAATTAATGCATCTGTCTCGCTGTTGATCTCACCTGTTTCGCGGATTGCTTTATAGATTTCCGGATACTTTGTCTCCACAAATTCATAGAGTCCCTTTTCGAACTCTGCAATACGTTCTACCGGCACATCAAGAAGATACTTTCTTGTTACCGCATAAATGATAACAATCTGCTTCTCTACAGCAAGCGGCTGATACTGTGGCTGTTTTAAAACTTCTTTAATACGCTCACCCTGTGCAAGACGCTCTCTTGTGTCATCATCAAGTTCCGAACCAAACTGAGCAAACGCTGCAAGCTCACGATACTGTGCAAGCTCTGTACGGATAGGACCTGCGATCTTCTTCATCGCTTTAATCTGTGCTGCTCCACCTACTCGAGATACGGAAAGACCCGCATTGATCGCCGGACGGAAACCTGCGTGGAACATCTCTGTCTCCAGATAGATCTGTCCGTCTGTAATGGAGATAACGTTTGTCGGAATATAAGCAGAAACGTCACCTGCCTGTGTCTCGATGATCGGAAGTGCAGTAAGGGAACCTCCGCCAAGTTCTTCAGAGAGTCTTGATGCTCTCTCTAACAGTCTGGAATGAAGATAGAATACATCTCCTGGATACGCTTCTCGTCCCGGCGGTCTTCTAAGAAGTAAGGACAGGGTACGATATGCTGTAGCATGCTTACTTAAATCATCATAGATAATAAGTACGTCCTCTCCTCGCTCCATCCATTCTTCACCGATGGCACAGCCTGCGTATGGTGCGATATACTGCAGCGGTGCAAGCTCACTGGCTGTAGCAGCAACAACCGTGGTATATTCCATCGCATCATGCTCTTTTAATGTTTTTACAATACCTGCAACTGTAGAAGCCTTCTGACCGATAGCTACATAAATACAGTGCATATTCTGACCCTTCTGGTTGATGATCGTATCAACTGCGATGGCCGTCTTACCTGTCTGGCGGTCACCGATGATAAGCTCACGCTGACCTCGTCCGATCGGCACCATCGAGTCAATCGCCTTAATTCCGGTCTGTACAGGAGTATCTACTGCCTGACGGTCGATAACACCGTAGGCAACTCTCTCTACCGGACGGAACTTATCTGTTTCAATCGGTCCTTTTTCATCGATCGGCTGTCCTAACGCATTAACAACACGACCTGTAAGTGCATCACCAACAGGGACTTCTACTACTCTTCCGGTAGTCTTTACTACATCTCCCTCGTTGACTGCACGGGAGTCTCCTAAAAGTACAACACCAACGTTGTCTTCCTCCAGGTTCATGACCATACCATACACTTCACCCGGGAATTCCAGAAGCTCTCCCTGCATTGCATTCTCCAGACCATGAATACGTGCAATACCGTCTGCCACCTGAATGACAGTACCGACATCTGTGGTTTCCAGCCTCGCCGTATAATTCTTAATCTGTTCCTTAATTACGGAACTGATCTCTTCCGGTCTTAAATTAACCAAGCTCAACTACACCTTCTTTCTCCAAACTCAACTTTGATAATCCCTTGCTGAGCTTCTCAATCTGCGTTTTAAGACTGCTGTCTAATACTCTGTCTTCTATTCGAATAATCAGTCCGCCGAGTACAGACGGGTCTATCTGATAATCAACTTCAAAGGAAGTGTATTTCGTCGTCTCTAAAAGACGCTTTATAAGTTTCTCCTTCTGACGGGCAGAAAGCTCTGCTGCAGAAACGACCTTTACCTCTCCGATTCCCTTATATTTCTTTGCCTTATCCACAAAATATTCAAAAATCTTTGGAATGTCCTTCTGTCTGTCCTTTTCCACAATAATACTTAAAAAGCCAAGTACCTCATCCGATGCCCGCCCGGAAAATATATTCTTCAGCAAGTCTAACTTCTCTATCTTGCTTACTTCCGGATGATTTA
>CAKREJ010000018.1 GCA_934317185.1 uncultured Anaerobutyricum sp.
GGGAAGAAGAACAGCATAAGAGACAGGAAGAGGAACAAAAGCAGAGGGACAGGATTTTTGGAATGGACTTTATGATTACACATGGCTCTGCATTTGGAGGATGTGCTGCCGTGCTTTCTGATGGGACGATTCGCAAAGATAAGGTTGCCCTTGAGAAGATCCTCATGTATGGAAAGCATCCTTCTGGTAAGGAATTTACATATTATATCGAGGATCAGGGACTGGAAATCTGTGCTTCGGATCGTCAGGATGAGCTGGTTGTTGTTTCGACACAGAAGCCGTTTGAGTTTCGAGAGGCGGGTCTTTCAAGAGATCAGGGAGTGGCAACGAAAAGAGCAGTCATAAAACAGGATGTTACTTATTATATTATTTTAGAATCGAAACATGAGATTTCGATAAAAGCAACAAAAAGATGTTAGACAGGAGAGGTACAAATGCAGGAGACAAAAACAATACGAGTAAAAAAATGCCCTTACTGTTTCCGAAATATTTCTAATGAAGATGCGGGATTTCTTTTAAGAACGGACGGAGTGAGATTTCAGTCTCCGGCACTGAATGAAGTGTTTTCTTATAAAGAGGATGTGTCCTATTTGTATTTCTGGAGTGCGATGGGCATTCCGGAAGAGCAGATTGATGCAAAAAGGATTATAATAGATAATGAAGTGATGACAGAGCTGAATCAGGAACTGACAGCGGCAGGCAGCAACCTGGCAGTAAAACGGTTTGATTCAGATAGCTATGGATATTCTTTTCATGTGGAGGAGGGAGCTATCACATTATTTTCTAATACGATGGTCTGTCCACATTGCCATAATGTTCTTCCGCAGAATTTTTTCAAATATGATATGATGATGATAGGACTGGCAGGAAGTGTTGCTTCAGGAAAAACAGTATATCTGTGTTCTTTGATGATGAACGCTTTTGATGTTATGCAAAGGCAGAATCTCACAGTTCGTAATGCTTATGGCAATCCGAATGATGATTATAAAATAGAGATGGAACAGAATGCCGATAGATTACTGCGATACGGAGTTTGTCCGGAATCTACAAGTAAGGCATTCAGAAAGCCGATATTTTTGGAAGTTACCTATTGGCTTGGACAAAAGAAACTACATATGCTTACAGCTATTTATGATGTGGCAGGAGAGCTTATAAGAGACAGTGCAGGAACCGGCCGTACTGGTTTTGTAAGACATATGGATGGATTTATCTGTCTGGTAGACCCCGCGCAGATGCATCTGGAACATTCTTTGATCAATAAACAGATTCCGGATGAAGAGAGGGTATTGGAAAAGCTTTATGTCATGAGTAAAGAAGAACAGATGTCGATTCAGAGGATGAGCAATGAGAATGGAAAGCAGGTTATGAATCAGGCCGATTTCATGACAGAGAATACAGTGAGTGATGAATATTTCTATGAGAGAAAGGCTGACACGATTTTAGATTCTATTCGTGCGGTGTTAGGAGATCATGAATTGAAACAAAAATATATGGCACTTACGATCGCCAAAAGTGATCTGTTAGAAGAACTCGGAGAAATTAAAGAATATAGAGGAAGTAGTCTTTTATTTGAAAGAAAACAAGTTTCTTATGGATTTATGAATATGGATCACCATTTCTTAAGACAGGAAATATTAAAACAGATTTTTGATCAGAAGGTATTTCGTTTGCAGCGAAATCTTGACGATTATAAAGAGAGTGGTCTGTTCGCAATTTCTGCACTGGGATGTGAAACGGAGGAAACAATGGAGGGAACACAAAAAGCAGTCAAAACGGTGGGGCGTGTACGTCCGATTCGTACAGAGGAACCGATATTGTGGATGATCATGAAGTTTATGCAGGAAAGAGGGTGGCTTGAATGAAGATAGAGTATTTAATTCATGAATATACATGGTCTAATCATTGTATTTCCGGGAATAAGCTCGGCTGGGGAATTACTGCTTCTTCTGTGCCGGAAGATCGGGCATATTTAAGAGAACTTGAAAAGCTTGCACAGGCGGCCGTCGTTGATAGAACAGGGAATATCGAAGTGGAAGAATTAGTGTACAGCTCCGTATGCGGTTTTGTAAAGATGAGTTCGATTCCCTGTGAAGCAGGGGAAGATAAGCGGCAGAATAAGCGGGTTAGAATGTATCAGCCCAAAGCACCTGAAACAAACCCGGCGGCCTATCTTGCACCGGGAAAGGAATGGACAGAAGGAGAGAGTGTCGGGTATTTGCCCCCATTGTTGATGGAAGAAACAGAATTTTGTATACAGGATATCTTGCAGGAGATGGAGCTGGAAGAGAGACTGCCTGAATTTATACAGGCGGTCTTTTGGTGTTTGTCAGGAAAGTCGGAAGGACTCAATATCGTTGTGCCAAAATGGCGGGAAGAAGAGTTCGCTCATAAGACAAGGAAGCTTATGTATGTCATTCATTCTTTTTTACCACAGAGCATCAGAGAAAGAGCTGGTTATGTGTCATTTACCAGAGAGGCAATTCCTTCAGTGTCCTTTTATTTTTCAAAGGAAGTTTGCGGAACATATGCCTTTGTTCTTTCCCAGGATAATGGCTGGAAAGGTAATTGGGATGAACTGGATACATATTTTTATACGGGATTTGCGAATGCCTGTCAGGAGAAGACGGTCTGTGAAGTGTTTGAGAAAGAAGCTCAAAAATATTTAAAAAATGCTCGAAGAACAGGCAATATTTTAAAGAAGCTGGAATGGATCTTTTATGATATTTTAAGAAAGCAGAGTGGAGAGGCTTTAAGCAGGGAGTATCTTATTGAAAATATTCCGGAACTTTTATATTGGGTAGCAAAGGACAAAGCACTGAGCTTTGTAGCGGAAGATATTTTGAAGGAGGTACAGGGATTTGAGTTTTCACAGACAGAAAGACAAAGCTATGTGGAAAGTTTGCTTCGAGGGATAACAGGGCGTTCAAGAGAACAGATCATAGCAGAACTTGACCGTGTACTTTCTGAAATATTTGAAAAGGATAAGGCTGAATTCGCATCATTACTTGCATTTATACGAGATAAAAATAAAGATGTTTACACAAGTCTTTTATGTGGAACTTTTGCTGTTTCTTCTGATTCAGATTACAGGAAGAGTATGTTTCGTCTTAATGCAAGAGACATGGAAAGCCTCTATAAGTATATACAGGATTTTAATGAGCAGAGTATACCACCAGAGAAGAAGGACGATATACTTCGAACCGGAATCAGCTTATTAAATGAAAAGCTGTTTGACAAAAAGCGATATGGTCTGTTCGATAAAATAGCGATTTCTTTAAATCGGAAAGAACAGTGGATAATGATTCTTGAGGATTTTGTCCGACAGCTCAGAGAACATGCACATTTGTTTGACAAAAAGCAATTGGATGCAGCGTGTTATATAGAACAACTACTTGGTGCATATCGTCCGGAAATGCGAATGGTCATGCGTAAAAATCATGATCAAAGGATACAGGAACAAAAAAAGAATGATAATCTCAATGATGCCGGTGAGGAGGTCTGATAATATGGGACGAAGATTTAAAGGCGGTCAGAAGAAAGGCTCGGATATGGTGAGTGCAGAGAGCATAGACCCTGAGGTTAAATCTCAGGAAGAAGAGCCGGAGGAGCCGGCACTTCCTTTTTTACTTATGGAATTTCCGCAGGGATTTTTCACAGGCTGCATTATGTATATGATGCATTATTCTTTGATGATCGGCCATTGGAAAATTGCTCTTGGTATGGTGGGAATGTGGATTCTTTTGATGCTTAATCATGAAGCGGTGATCATTCAGCAAAAGGAACAGTATCCGTTATGGAAGGTTTTGGGACTTTGCCTTGTAGAAGGGTGGATTATTGAAGCTGCAGGCTGGTTTTTTCGTTCACAGAAGATAAGATTGTATTATTTTATCGTACTAGGAATTATTACAGTAATGATTCAGCTCGTGAATTTGTTTCGTATGTCAAAAGAGCGAAGAATGAGAGAAGATAACCAGTCTGAAAATGAAAAATAGCAGTTAAGCTGCGATTGTGACAGAATAGAAAAAGAGGGAATTATGGAAAGATTAGCAGATGATACAATAGAAGCTTTTATGAATGCGATAGAAGAACGTCTGGCAGAAGGAGAGAAGAATAAGATTCCATTTTCCAGATTTTTAGAAGAAAAGATGGATGCATTGGATTATAGCAACACTTCGCTGGCTAAAAAGGTATTTCACAGAGCTGAGAAAAAGAAAGAAGGAAGAGTTACTTACGTTCCTGTCACAAGACAGGCAATAGGTGCGTGGCTCCGTGGTTCCATGCCATCTTCAAGAGATATTTATGTTACACTGGGCATGGCATTTGAGATGGGACTAGAAGAGATTAATCATATCCTTCTTGAAACATATATGGGATATGGACTGTATTGTAAAAATATTGATGATGCTTTGTGGATCGCTCTGATTAATGGACTTTTCCCTATTGATTCATTTGAGGATGTCCGGGAAAAAATCGAAGAACTTCTGGAGGAGAATACACAGCAAAGCAGCAGAAGTCTTGCAACGCTTGATTTGTGGGTAATGTTGTCAGAAGCGAAGACCTTAGAGGAATTTTATGATTTGATTCGTATGTATCGGGACGAATTTCGGGATGGTACAAGAAAGTTTGGGCAGTGTTTAGAAGAAGTTATCGAGGAAGAATACGGATATTATGATAAGGCAGCATGGTTTTTAAGAGATATTGGATGTCTTCACTGTGAGGCACAGTTCTCTAAAATAAGAGCAGGTAAAGCAGTTGTCACAAGAGAGTGGCTGCTTCGCTTTTGTATTGCTCTGCAACCAACATATGAATCCATAGAGAAGCTTCTTGCAAAGGCACAGATGGAGCCTTTAGGTATTACTCCGGCAGAGGTTATTATTGAAATGATTGCCAGATATAAGTCTAATTCTGTGGCAAACAGCCAGGAAATATGGATTATGATTGAATCGGCGGCAGAAAGACTTAGGCAGAAAGGCTATGAGATAGAAGAAGATCTGTGCCGTAAATATAATGCGGTATATGAGCTTCCGGCAGAACAGAAGTGGTGGTTTTCCTTCTGTATCGGAAAGCAGCTTCTTGAAAATGAAAAGAACAAAGAATTTGGTTATGAGAAAAATGGATATTGTCGTTTTGCGATGGTGGACAAGCTGCTCTTTGATGATATGAACCGTAATAAGAAGAATACTTCATTTAAGAAAAGTGCATCTGAGTATATGAAAGAGGGCATTTCAGACTGGAGAGAGAGTCCGTTCCAGACAATACCTGCTCTTTCTATCGAAAAAAAATATGTGCCGGATGCTTTAGATATGGAAAAGTTCGAGGAATATTGTTATGTAAGAAGACCAAGTCGATTTACAAAAGATTTCCTTCGGAATGATATGTATTTTTATGCGGCCGTACTATATTCTGTGTGGACCGGAAGGTGTTACCAGAGAGAAAATGGCGAACAGAATGTAGAAGAGCTTAGAAGAGAGTTTGCGAAGAATAATCTTGATGCCGGGGAATTACTGAATGTTTTAGAACAGATTCTCGGGCAGGAGGAAGCAGAGTGGGAATGTAACCTGGATTTTATGGTAGAAGCGGTGGCGAAAGTCAGAGAAAATCAGTAAAAGTTCGGAAAGCAAATATTTGAATAAAGACACTATTTATGGTATGCTCCTGTTGAAAGTGATTGGTAGGAACGCAGAGGCGTTTTTAAAAATAACGAAAGGCAGGAGCTATATTTATGTCTATTATTTCTCAGATTGGGGTAGTGATTTTAATTGCATTCATCATTCTTGTTTTATTTCGCTCAAATAAGAATCTGAAAAAAGCTTCCGAGGAAGGGGAGCATTTTGTGGATGAGTGGGCATTAAGGCAGGAGAAAAAGGAGGAAATACGTCAGAAAAAGGAAGAGAAGAAGTTAGAGGTACAAAAAGAAAAAGAAGAGAAAAGGTTACAGAAAAAGCAACAAAAAAAGCAGCAGCCGGTTTATCAGCAAAGCGAATGGGACGAGGGTGAGGAAGAGCAGCAAGGGTATGATGGAGAGAGCCTTCGTGTGAATGCAGACTGGCTGTATGATTATGAGGAACAGGAGAAGAAGCGGCAGGAACAGGTTATACCGGAACAGATTGATTCAGGGTTTGTTTCCGGTCAGGAAGATAGTCGTAAGATTGTTCCTATGAAGAAGAGAGAAACAACGGGGATTACGCTTATGAAGCTGGATGCCAATCACAGAGTTATGGCCAGATATCGAGTGAATCAGATTCCATTTACAATCGGAAGAAGCAGCAATAACGATCTTGTTTTAGATGATCTATGTGTTGCGAGAAATCACTGCCGCATCATAGAAAGAGATGGGCGGTATATTTTAGAAGATGTGGGAACGATGAATAAGCTTTATGTGAATGGAATGGTGACTGGACAGGTTCCTATATCTGATGGCTTAAGAGTCTACATTGGTAATGAGGAATTTCAGATCGCATTAGAAGGTGGAAGAAGCCAGTCTACAAGACTTTATAAGAATGCGGAGGGCAGCTATGAGCAGGCATGATACCGGAACGAAAGATATTTCGTTTGAGAGAGTGGTATGGGAGATACAAAGAGCATTTTATTCTTTTAAAAACAGTCCGGTTCTGGCAATACTTTTAATGCAGGTAGCAGCATTTATTATTGTGCAGTCTAAAGGTGCCGGAAAGATATATCTGGATATGATAGGAATTTTATTTGCGATTACATTATTATCCTGGTTTTTTACTTCTCTTATTCACGGAAATAAAAAGATTGTCATTTATACGATGGTGCTTCTTACGGTAGGGACGATGCTTCAATGCATTTTTAAAGAAGAACAGGTACTGAAGAATCCCCAATATTATGAGACACACAGCCCAACAGCAGCATTACAGTTTCAGTATATTTTAGGTTTTGTTATGATGCTTCTGGTAGCTTTTATTTATTTAAAAAGCCGGGAAATTGCAAAGATGAAGTGTATGAAGAAGATAAGACCAACAATCATAAAGGTATGTAAAGTCTTCTTCTGGTTTTCTGTGGTGTTGTTTGTAGGAACTCTTGTCCTTGCAAAGAGTGTAGGTAATGTAAGAAACTGGGTTACGATCGGTGGAGTTTCCATGCAGCCAACAGAGATTATTAAGTTTTTATATGTATTTATTGCGGCAGGACTTCTTGGAACAAAGGAGAATCCCGATAAAAGCAATATCGCAGCATTTTATATTGTTACAATAATCGAAGTGATATTCTTGACATTACAAAGTGAGTTTGGAACGATGCTCTTAATTCTCATGTTGTTTTTAACGTTTATATTTCTGTTTATACCTAAGCTTAAATATTTTGCAGGGACAACAGCAGTTATAGCAGCAGGGAGTACCGTTTTGATATTGCTTGGGATGCAGGTTACAAAGTGGAAGGCAGCAGGATTTTTTCTGGGAACGAATAAACTGGCACAGTTTTTCCTTTCCAACTATAACAAAATCGCTAATCGTTTTATTTACTGGCTTCATCCGGAAAAGGATGCGTTGGGACTTGGCTATCAGCTCTTAAAGGCGAAGGAATCTATAGTGTTAGGTGGCTGGTTTGGAACGTCTTCTGTGACAGAGCTTCCGGTCAGAACGAGTGACCTTGTGTATCCGGCATTGATTCAGAGATGTGGCATGGTTTTGGCATTGATCGTATTTATCATATTCATTATGATGTGGCTGGAGGGAGTACAGCTCTTTGTGAAAAAGCAGGACCGCTACCACAGAGCCGTTGGTGCGGGCTTTGTATTTATGCTTTTTGATCAGACTTTGATTATTATTGCCGGAAGTACAGGACTTTGCCCTCTTACAGGAATCACACTTCCATTTATTTCAAGTGGAGGTAGTTCCCTGATGGTCAGTTTTATGATAGTAGGAATGATCGTAGCGGTATCGAGCAATGTAAAATGGAAAGGAACAGTAGAAGATGAAGAAGAACAGGATAAATTTTTTAAGGAGAACGCAGTTACTGCAAAGTGCCACTCTTATCTGCGTCATCTTAATGATCATTTCTCTCGTGAGAATTTCCGCACTGTTGCCGGGCGTGTCAAAAGAGGCAGATCAGGAGAAGAATCAGGCAAAGGCAAAGGTGTATGAGAAGGAATATATCAGAGGGTCTGTTTTAGATCGTAACGGGAATACGATTGCCTTTTCCCAGAAGCCGGGTGGAAAGCGAACATATTCTCATCCATATGCTTTTTCAAATCTGGTTGGGTACTGGTCTAAAATTTATGGAACCTATGGCGTAGAAAAGACGATGAATGATGTACTTGTACACAGCGATTGTGGAGCAGGAAGTAAAGAAAAGCGTGGTGCGGATGTCACTCTTACTATCGACGCAGCTTTACAGGAAAAAGCTTATAAAGATATTGAAAAGTATACAGGTTCCGTAGCAGTTCTTAATGCAAAGACCGGGGAAATTCTGGCATTGGCATCTTCACCATCTTTTAATGTATCTGAGATAGATGATGCAAAAAAGTGGCAGGAGATGAATAAAAAAGAGGGTGTATTTTTATCTAACGCTTATCAGAATCCGGTTGCTCCGGGTTCCGTATTTAAGCTTATTACTTCAAAGGAGATAGTAGAAGCAGGTATTGAAGGAGAGATTGTGGAGGACACAGGTTCATTAAAAGTGAATGGTCAGACTATACGGAACTACGGAGGTAAAGCTTATGGAGACATTTCTTTTAAAGAGGGATTTGTAAAGTCTTCCAATGTTTATTTCATGGACAGAGCGTTAAAGCTTGGCGGACTCCGCCTTTATAAAGCAGGAAAGAGCTTCCTTCTTGGACAAAATATTTCTCTTGATTTTGCGACACTTCGTTCAAACTTTGACCTTAAGGACTATGAAGACAATATTATTGCAACAACGGCGTTTGGACAGGGAGAAACACTGGTGACGCCACTTCAGATGGCAATGGTTACACAAAGTATTGCCAATGATGGCGTGATGCTAAAGCCGTATCTTTTTAAAACAGTAGTAAATGGTAAAGGGAAGGCGATTCAGGAAGGAAAGAAGGAAAAGCTGGTTGATACAATGGATATTGATACAGCACAGGAGATAAAGGAAGCGATGGAGGAAGCAGCAGAATCTTATGGACTTTCCCGTGTGGGAGAGGAAGAGTATGCGATCGCAGCCAAAACAGGAACAGCAGAGCGTGGGGATGGAACAAATAATGCCTGGCTTGTCACCTATGCACCGGCAGACGATCCACAATACATTATTGTAGCGAATCGTCTGAAAACAACAGAAATAGGAAAGACGTTAGCACCGGTTGTAGAAGACTTATACAATACACTTTTCGATCATGAGTAAGAATTCCTGAAGGGAAAGCGTTTCTGCCGGAGTATTACCGGTTTCAAGCAGCATATATACAGAAAACGGAAGTCCAGCTTTGGAGGAAGCTACTTCGGAAGAATCTTCCTGCAACTCCAAAAGTGCATGAAAAAAGAAGGTCAGTTCCTGAATCAGAAGCTGCTGTCCCTTAAGAGTTGGAGATAAGTTATAGGAAAAACGTAGACTGTATGGAGGATTCGGATTATTTATAAAGTAGTAGCAGTATGTGAAGTCAAGTAAAGTAATCTCTGGTCTGGCATCGGTAGTTCTTATAAGAATATTTGACGGATGCAGATCAGTATAAAGAATTCCGTGCTCCAGAAGATAAGAAAGTACCTTTCCTACAGCAAGCATGATGGAAAGAAGCTGCGATAAAGAAAGCTTTGCAGCAAGTACAGGAAGCAGGGTACCATCGCAATGTTCCATACAAAGAGCAAGAGAAGTCCTGTTTGTCTCTGGCAGAAGGAAGTCTTCTTTAAATCCATAATAATGCGGAAGGGAAGGATGAGATAAGGGATGTAATCCGTTGTATTCATCAAGTAGAGCCTGTTTGATGACAGGCTCCAGATTTTCACTGCATTTTAAAATGTATTGATGGGATGGATCAGTTGCTTTATAAATCAAAATATCTTTTTTCTTCTGATAAAATGTAAAGTCGGAAAATGATTCCGGAAACATGGAGAACCTCCTCTGGTAGATTTTTTATGTGAATCAGTGTATCATAAAGAAAAGAATTTTTCAAATGAGAGAAGGGAGGAAGTACGGTGGCTTTCTTTTTTGCAAGTGAAATAAACCGACGTTCATCCAACGAAGACAGTTACTGTCAGATGGAGATTCGCATGAACGATGAAGCGGCAGTAAGGGCAATGGTAGTAGCAGATGGTATGGGAGGACTTTCCGGAGGAAAATACTATTCAAAGGCAGCAGTCAATATGTGGTATCAGGAACTGCTTGCGACACTTATGAGTGAGGAATTTCGTGGGAATCCTCTGGATAGACAGATTGAGAGCTTGCAGGAGTTTTCTAATGAGATATATGGAAAGTTAAATCAGAATCTCTATAAAAAGGGATTGGATGCAGGAATAAAAGGAGGCACGACGTTATCGGCGGTAATTCATTTTTGGGATATGATCATTGTATCAAATTGTGGAGATAGCCCGATCTATGCATTAAAGGATGGAAAGCTACGTCTTGTCAGCGAGATACAGAATGTAGCAGAGAAGATGGTGCGAGAGGGAAAGACTTCCCACGGTTCCGTATTATATTATCAAAATAAAAACAGATTACTGGATTATCTCGGAAAAAGAGGAGAATGCAAACCATTTAGCACGGTACTTCCTGCCAGAGATATTGATGGAATCTTAATGGGGTCTGACGGAGCTTTTGGAGATCTTACTATTGAGGAGATTATGGCGGCAGTGACAGAGAGTAAACGTCCGCAAAAAGTTATTAATAAGATCTTTGAAAAAGCGAGAGAGTCAGGAGAGGAAGATAACCAGACCGCAGTACTTTATCTTATGAGAGATGAAAAAGGAAAAACAAGTGAAGAAAAGATAGAATTCCCTAAAACTGTACTGAATCGTACAGAAAAAAGGGAGGAAGAAAGCTGTTGCTATACAGAGCTTCCTGAAGAAAAAAGACCTGTTTCATTAAAGGAAAGGCTTCTTAAGAACCGTTTTATAGGAGGACGGTAATATTATGAATTGTTATTTTGAAGAAGGTGAAGTTTTTACATGGATCCGTGACCGGGAAAGCTCCGGAGAAAACATGGTCATTTCTTTAAAAATGTTAAAAGAATATCATCGTACCGGAAGTAAACAGGCAATGCTTGCAGAAGATATCCGTACCGGAAAGAAGTATTTTGTGAAGGTATTGTTCTGTAATGACCTGGAGCAGGTTTATGTAGAGAAGGAAAGTAAGGTACAGTTATATTCCCCTTATGTTATCCGAATCTATGGTGGAATGTTAGATGAGAAAAATAAAAGATTTATTACTCTGGTAGAATATATTGAGGAAAGTGACCTGTCAGAATTAATGCGAGGGAAAGGAATCGCAGGCGATACCTGGAATGAAAAAATGAAAGTACGAAACAGTATTGCGATGAAGTTTTTATTAGGTATTGATCATTATATGTCCATGTATCAGCAGGACCCAATCGTACACAGGGATTTAAAGCCGGAAAATGTACTGGCATCCCCGGATGGATCGGTTGTTAAGATTATTGATTTTGACTGGGTACACCTTCATGACTCCAATGTTACAGTGATGTTTCGAAGGGAACAGAAAGGAACACCGGGATATGCAGATCCTAAATACTGGAATAGTTTTATCTGCCGCCCGGAAATGGATATTTATTCAGCAGGGCTTGTGCTGTATTTTATTTATACCGGAAAGCATCACTTTTATGGGAATGAAGAAATAAAGAACTATATGATAGGAGATGATTACGCTTATCAGCTAAAAGAAATGCCGGGAATTGATGAGCGTCTGAGTAGAATTATTGCAAAGATGATTGCAAGGGAGGAAGAGAGATATACAAGTATTAAAGAGGTTATCCGGGATTTTCAGCAATATCTTATATCTGCCAGAAAGTTTCCGGAGCTTTCAGAGCTTCTGATACAGTCACAAGAGGAGAAAACCATTCGTTTTTCCTATCGAATAGGGGATGTAAAATATAGTCCATATATAAAAAATTATCGATTTATCCCGATTGAATTTGGGACGAAACAGGAGCGGAGCCAGAATGGAAGAATGAGTGGACATATTTTATCTTTTTATCGGATAGATAACAGAATTAAAGTAATTATTCTGCATGAGGATTGTCATATTATAAAGCAGCACAGAGAAGATGAGGTCTGTGAGGGAGATTTATTCACTTATGCAGGAACCAATATTGAGATTTTGCAGATAAAAAGGTGATGAAAGCCTGAAAATACCAGAAGTTTTGGAATAAAAACCATTGAAGAAATAAATCATTAAACAGCAAACAACAAAGCTAGAACAGAAAGCTAGAACAGATAGGAGATTTGGTTAATTATGAGTGAAAACTGGAATCCGGAAATTCCTTTGAATTTACAGCAGAATTTAAAACGAGAAAAAGAGCAGGCTTTTACTCTGTATCTGGATTTTGTCGTAGATGCGACAGCCTCCATGTACACCGTATTTCCGGCAGTATATTATGCAGCAGCACATTTTTTAGAATGTCTGTCCAAATATGAAGTTTATCCGCAGATTGGACTTACTTTAATAAGAAATGAAGAAATGGGAGAAGAAACAGAAGTTATTTTGTTTGAAGGAAGGGACAGCTTTACTTCAGATATTTCTCTATTTTTAAAAAAGCTCAAAGGGGTCAAGCTTTACGGTGGAGGTAACGATGGGAAGGAGGCTGTGCATAAAGCAATCGGAGAGTCCCTAAGAAAGTTTCAGATCATGGGAAGAAATAAAGCGGTTATGGTATTTACCGATGCATATGGAAGTAATGATTATGAAGAGTATACACAGTATCCGGTTGGGCAGGTTATCTTCTTTTCTACAGAAGAAATGAGTGAGGAAGATTTTCATTTCTGTTTTGTAAAGCCGGATGGAGAGCTGGATGAAGAAGCTTCCCCGATGTTTATTAAAATTGATAAATTATTGAAGCCGATGAGTACAGAATTTTTAGATAATATCGTGAAGCCGTTAAAGGATTTAATGAAGGGCGTATCTATTGGAGCGTAATGATTCGTATAAGGCAGACAGTAGGCATAAAGACGGAAAGACAGGGTGAGAAAAGTGGAAGGAAGAGAACGTATGGAAACCGTTTCGATGGGAAGCGGCAGCAAAGCGGAGCTATTTGAGAAAGGACATCCGGTAATAAGAGAACTGGAAAGTATTCCGGAAATTATTTTTAATGACAAAGTAAGCCGGTTACCTTCTTCTGCTATTCCGGTAAAGTCTCTGTTTGCAAGAAAGCAGATGGATTATTATCATGTAGATTCTCTGATTCTTAAAAAAATAGCACTGCAGGTGCTGCATATCCTTATAGAACTTTCAGAAAGACATATTTATCCGGGATTGATTGATCTTCAGGATTTATATGTTGATATGAATAACAGCAGCTATGGAGTTGTTTTACTGCATCCGGAGCGTTTTCAGCTTCTTACATTTGAACAGGATTATGAGTGGTATCCAGAAGATGAAAGAATTTTTGGGGATGTCACTTTGTTTGATGAACAGATGCAGAAAATAGCAGACAACAGATTAATTTATAAAATACTTGTTGCAAGCTCTAAAGGGAATGTTAAGCTCCCACCATTAAAAACAGAAGCAGATTATTCGGAATTATTTTATAATATTCTTTCAGAAGAATGGAAGCAGATCTTTGAAAATAAAGAAGTGTGCAGTTATAGCAGGCTGGAGAGTCTTTTAGAAGAATCCATTCAGACAGAAGAAGAATTCGCACGAATGACCAGAGAAAAAATAGATGAGAAGTCTGAGCAGAAAAAAACAAAAAAAGCAGAAGAATTGCAGGCAAAAAAGGGACAGGCAAAGACAGAACACTTTGATTTGTTTATTATTTTACGGACAGAGTTAGATAATTCTATGAAAATAAGTAAGATGCTATATCTCTTACAAGATGAGCTGGAACTGGAAAATACTTTATCAGAACAAAGCTCACAACAGGCATTTGTATTTGGTAATGGCTGCGTTCAGGTGAAACAATTTCAGCAGTATCGTCCAGATTTTCGATGTCAGTTTCCACAAAGTATCCGGGAATATTCTGCAGGAGAAGCATTAATTATCGGGACAGACCTGATGCGTGAAAAGAGAAGAGAGGTAGATTCCGAGGAAAGGCTTCATGAAAATACAGGGTACTCTATTTATATTTTAATGGATGGAAGAATTAAAAACGACCAGTTGTTTCAGATTGCACTGACAAGACTTCAAATGCTCAGGGAAGAAGGGGTGAAGCTGAAGTTAAGGATGGCAAAAAATATTTACTGTGAGGCTTGTCAAAAGTTAGAGAACATTGCGGAGGACACCCAAAAATGTTGTTAAAAAAATTAAAAGCTTTCCATGAGCGGACAATGGAGCAGTACAAAGAACAAGATATGGAGCCGTGGAAGAAAAAAGTAATGGAAATCCACGAAAAATCAAGCTTTTTGTTTTATTATGATGCAACTTTAGAGGCAAATATTACAAAGAGAGTCTTAACAATACAAGGCTCCCTTGTGGAAGGAGACCTACCAACAGGAGCCAGACTTTATTTTTACAGTGGAGAGGGAAGGTATCTTGGCAACGGCATTATATTAACGGAGCCTGAGGAAAAAGAACAGGGAAGAAAGGGCTTACTTAAAAGGAGAAGGAACGAATTTTGTTTGCAGTTAGAGCATTATCTTGAAAAGGATGTTATAAAGTTAACCCCTAATGAAATGTCAAAGCTGATTCGACATTTTGAAACAAATGTATCATTGATTTCCGGAAGCCTGATTTCTTAAATTAGAACGCAGTTATTTTTTCAGAAAAGCAGAAAGAATTTCATTCATATCTTTTCCTTCGTTATTTTGTGCGAGAGCCATTAGTTGCTTTAGTTTTTCATTTTGATTTCCTTCGGAATTGTTCATGAGAGAGTTTAGAAGAAAAAACAGAGAGGGATCTGCAAAAGGATTTGTTTCAGAAGAAGGCGGATTCTCCGGAGCAGCAGGTGCAGATGGACGTATCAGTTCTGGATGTTCGGCAAGAATTTGATTATATTTTTCGTAAAATCGGGAAAAATTCAGAACTTGCAAAACATTGTCTATCTGGCGGGCTTTTTCTTCGGAAACAGCATTTCTCACAGAGCGGAGAATGGATTCTAGATCCTTTGAATTATCTTCAAAGCCACAGGCACTCAGCCGTTCATTGTCATCAAAACCGGTAATAATTTTCTGCATCTCTGAGAACTTTAAACAAAGAGCGAGAAATTTTCCGAGATTTGGCTCGCAGCAAGGAATAATGCTTTCCAAAATAGTGAGATTATCATCATTGATCAGACGGGAGAGAGGAGAGAGAGAATGAATATTTGTCATAAATACCTCCTTAAAACAGGAAAATTACCTGTGAGAATTACATATACTATAATATACAGGAACTATTATCTGTAATTAATCCATTTTATGAGGGGAGCAAAAAGAATATGAATGAAAATCTCATTGTGGAAGATAATACAATTTACGAAATAGATCCGGAATGTCTTAAGAAAAAATACGAACAACAGGAAAAGAAAGAAAAGGAAGAAATTCATTTATCAGAAGCAGATGAAAAATAGAAAATAGATACTGGTAAAATGTGACAGTAGTTGTTGCGTGAAGAATGTTCGCATACGGCTCACATTCTTTACTCACTCCGAGGTCACATTTTTCCAGTATCTATTTTCTATTTTTTTGTTGTCTACCTTCAGAAGAAATGAAATTAAAGCATAAATTAAATAGTAAAATAGTCGCTTTTCTGTAAATGATATGGTAATATGTATTTACACATGACAATGATGTATTCAGACGAAAGGGGAAAGAGATGAAAATGTTTAAGAGAGTACTGGTGCTGGTATTGTCTGTTCTACTATCTTTTAGTATGATGGGGAATACGGTGTGGGCTATGACAGCAAGCACGGAAGAAAATCAGTTAAGAGAAGAGGAGACGAATCCGGATGAAGCAGAAGGTGGAGAGGAGAAAGATCCGGAAGCTTCGGAGGATTGTGCAGATGGACATACATGGGGAGAGCATCAGTTAGGCGAGGCACCTACTTATGATGATGCCGGAACGATAGTTCATGTGTGTACGGTATGTGGTGAGGAAGAAGAGATTCTGGAAGAAGAGTGGAGTGCTTCTGATTATGAGCTTGCTCAAAGAAAAATGAATTTTAAAGGTGAAGTTACATTTGGAGAAAAGCAGGTAGTTACATTAAGTACAGAGGAAGAAGAGCTTGGGCAGTATTTTTCGTTTATACCAGAAGAAACAGGTAGTTATCAGATACATCTGGATAATGAAAATCTGAGTGGAAATTTTGTAAATAATGACGCAGATCTTTCTGATATGGAAGAAGGCGAGGAACTTCAGGCAGGTCAGAAATACTATATTTGTGTTTTAGGAAGTGGAGAGGGAACTCTCTGGCTTACTAAAGCTGGCGATAAGATAGACATCTCTTCCGGATATAAGATTATATTTAATGAAGATGGTCCATTTACAGTGAATACAGATGATTCCCCTGTTGAGCCGGATATAGATGTTGTTTCGATAAATGATGAAGGAGACAGCGATGTAACTTTTGATGTGGATTATGAGAATAATACGTCAGCGGGTAAGGCAGTCGTTATTGCAACAGGAACCGGACGTTATACAGGAGAACTCCGTAAAGAATTTACAATAGAGAAGTTAGACCAGGAGCCGGATCTGTCTTCTGTTTCTAACCTTTCTCTCGCAGAAGAAGAGAGTAAGAAGGTCACTCTTGAGGATTTGATCGGTGATGTAACAATTACCCCTGCGGAAGAGGGATATGTAGAAGTTACAAAGGAAGAAGGCGAGCTTTGCTATAGTATAAAGGCAGTAAAATATGGAACGGTGTTTCTGACGATTACGGCCTCCGGGAATAACTATTATAAAGAATATAAAGGAAAAGTAAAGATTATTGTTTCAAAGGCTGCTCATCATCATACTTATCTTATGAAAGATGAGAAGGGAGAGTATGTAAAGGATACGACGAAGGGAGAATATCATAAGGCTACCTGTAAGGAAGCAGAGTATACCCTGTATAAATGTGAAGATGAAGAGTGTGGTTATGAAGAAAAGGTATTGGGCTCATCAGAACTTGCTCCTCATACATGGGGAGACCATGAAGCTTCTGATGATGAAGATAAGATGCCGACTTATGATAATTCAGGTACTTTAGTTCATGTATGTACTGTATGCGGAGAAGAAGAAGAGATTGAAGAAGAAGATTGGGATGAGGGTGATTATAAATTAGTCCAGCGTTTGAAAAATGACGTAAAGGATGCATCCGGTAATGTTGTGAAGCTGGAAGAGGGTAAGACACAAACACTTACACTTTCTACCTATAATGATGATGAATACGGTCAGTTTCTTACTTTTATACCAAAAGAAGATGAGGCTTACCAGATTAAGGTAAAAGAAATAGAAGGTGCTGATTTTGAGACTGTTTTTGTACAAGACGATGTAGAACTTACAGAGCTAAGCAGTGCAGAGACACTTAAGGCCGGAACAACCTACTATGTATGCGTTCGTGGAACCGGTAAATGTGAAGTGTCTGTAAATAAAGTAGTTAAGCAGATTAATATAGCAGATGAAGGCTATCAGGTGAAGTTCGTCGATGATTTGAATACAAAGGAATTTGAGGCAGATGGCACACCGATCGAGCCGGAGATCGAGGAAGTTACACCAAAGTATGAAGATGAGGAAGTTACTTATAACGTAACATATAAAGACAATATAAATCCGGGTACAGGTACGGTGTATATTACCGGTTCAGGAAATTATACTGGTACGATTACAAAAACATTTAAGATTGTCCAAAAAAAACAGACATTAGATTTGGCAGATATTACCTTAGCGGAGGAAAAAGATCCAGAGAGAACGATTGATCTTAGTGAGCTGGTCGGAGAGATTACGTTTGTTCCTTCGGAAGCAGGAATTATAGAAGTAAAGGAAAAAGAGACTGCGGCAGGTGATGACGGCAAGTTATATACAGTAAAAGCTTTGAAGGCAGGGAAGCTTACTCTTACGATCAAGGCTGCAGGAGATACCTGTTATCAGCCTTTTGAAAAAACAATTTATGTGTATATTTCAAAGGCGGAGCATCATCATACCTATTTAAGTAAAGATGCTTCCGGCAATTATACAGTATATAAGCCGGCAAATGGAACCTCGATCAAAGCTTATCCGGCAACTTGTATCAAGGCGGCCTATACGGTTTATAAATGCGAGGATAAAGACTGTGGCACAGAAGAAACGGTTGTTGATCCAAAAGGAGCATTAGCGGCACATAAATATAAAGAAGAAGTAATAAAGCCAACCTGTATGGCAGAAGGATATACAAAGGAAGTATGTACGGTATGTGGCTATACGCAAATAAAAGAGAATTCTTCTGTTGAGAAGCTGGACCACGATTTTGAATATAAAGAAACTATCGCTGCTACAGAGAATTCCCGTGCCTATAACTTATATGAGTGTGAAGTTTGTCATATACAGCAAAGAGAGTATTTTGGATGTGTCGGCGGTGCTACAGCCAATGGAAAGCATACTTTTGTGAGTCAGGTAGTAAAGCCAACCTGCACGAAGGATGGCTACACAAAGAATACCTGTACAGTATGTGGTTATTCTGAAACAGTAGACGAGACAGATTCACTGGGGCATGACATGAAGGAAACAAAGTATGCTCCGACGGAAAGCAGTTATGGATACACACATTCAGAGTGTAGCCGCTGTGGATATTATGTAGATACGATTACAAGCTGTAAAGTCAGGATTGTCGATGGTAAAGAAGTTTTTGAACATGAGGGAACACCGATTTCAGGTTCGGAGAGTCAGGAAGATTGTACGAAGCCGGGAACGAGAAAGTATAAATGTACTTTATGTAAGAGAACTTATGAGAAGGCAATACCAGAGGAGCTTCCGGCAAAAGAGCATACATGGGTCGTTGAAAAGGGAGATGAAGCTACCTGTGAAGAAGATGGACTGAAAAGCTGTACAGTATGTAAAACGACAGAAGTAATCGCAAAGCTCGGACATAAAAAGGTGAAGGATGAGGCGAATTCCAGACCGGCTACTTATGATGAAAAAGGAGTGAATGCATATAAGTGTTCGAATGAGGGATGCGAACAGACCTGGGAAGAATATACAAAGAGACTTTGTGATTACAAAGGAACAATAGCAGTTGGTTCTAAAGCATTAAATATTCCGGAAGGAAAGAATGCACATGGATATTATTATAAGTTTTCACCGGCAGTAACAAAGAATTATTTTGTTACGGGCAATGACGTATTTGATACTACTTTTTGTGAGATGGATGATGATCTGACAGAACTTGGGGATGCTGCATTGCTGACAAAAGGCAAAACATACTATGTGTGTGTAAACGGAGAAGGACAGGGCAAGGTAACCATTTCGAATATTACAGACTTTATTGATATTAAAAAACAAAATTGTAAAATTCAGATATTGGATGATCCGGCTTCTATTGTTTATACAGGAGAGGAAGTGGAGCTTGATAATGTAAGACTCCTTAAACCGGATAATACACAGATCGATTTTGCGGAAGACTGGGTAACTTATAAAAATAACGTGAATGCAGGAACGGCAACGATAAGCATTACAGGTAAAGGAAAATATACGGGTACTATTTCTAAGACATTTACTATTAACAAGGCCGCACAGGATATTGAAGAAAAATATCTGGATCTGCAGGTCGGTGAAATAAAGGAACTGGATAAATGGGAATTCTTTGGAGATAATATTTCAGTAACCGTTCCGGAAGAACAGAAGGGATATGTGGCTATAATTCCAATAGAAAAGGGATATAAGCTACAGGGAAAGAAGGTCGGAACCGTTAATTTACATATTCATGCAGATGGAGATGCAAATTATAAAGCAATAGATGTTACGATACCGGTAACGATTATGGCAAAAGGTCATATTCATTCATTTGGTGAGGTGGATGCAGCTACCGGAAATCCAACGGGAGAGACGGATGAAAAGAAAATTCAGGCTATGATTGCACAGGCACCGGCAAATTTGGCAGTAAAAGAAAGCTTTCAGGCATCTGTTGATAACAAAAAGAGTCGAGTCACCCTTATATCAAGAAACTGTGAAGATGGGAATGAATATGAGATTCAGTGCCTTGAAGAAGGATGTAATAATCATACAATTTCTTATCTTGATGCGAGGGAAGAGATTCAAAAGGAGCACGTTTATAAAACGCATACAACATCGGATGGCGATGTGGAGACAGACGGAACGATTATAGAAGCACCAACGTATGATAAGATAGGTAAAAAGGAAGTGACCTGTACAGTATGTGGGGCAAAAACAATAGAAGAGATCGACTGTCTTGAACGAGTGGATTTAAGTGATCTTGAAGTAGAGCTTTCCCGTACATATTTTATGTATGACGGTAAAGAAAAAAGACCGGCAGTGAAGGTTTATGATGAGGATGAGAAGGTTATATCCCCTGGTTTATATACCGTCACTTATCAAAATAATAAAAATCCGGGAGCCAATACGGCAAGAGTGCTCGTGAAGGCAAAGACCAGTGTTAAACCACAGAATGATAAGTATTGTGGAAGTGTGACAGTAACTTACTCGATTGTACAGTCTGCTTTAAGTAAGTCTAAAATTGTTGCAGGAAGTTCTGCGAAGCTTACACTGAAAGGAATATATACGGTCGATGACTATGAGATGAACAGAGATGGAATTATTTCCTGGAATAGAAAGACCGGTGCAGTTACCGGAAAGAAAGCAGGAAAGGTCAGACTGACTATTTATGGATATGATAAAGACGATAATGATATTACTGTTTCTGTAAATGTGACCGTTCTTCCAAAAGCTACTGCTATCAGTAAGGTAAAGCCGCTTAAAAAAGGTAAAGTTGCTGTTTCATGGAAAGTAAATAAAACTTGTGGTGGCTATCAGGTACAGTATAGCCTTGATAAGAAGTTTAAAAAGAAAGTAAAGACAGTAAAGGTTACAAAAAGAACAGCGAAATCCGTCACGCTTAAAGGATTAAAAGCGAAAAAGACATATTATATACGGATGCGTTCAGTAGATTCAAAAGCAGCAAAAGTAGTCTCTGCATGGTCAAAAGTGAAGAAAGTAAAAGTAAAATAATCAAAAAAACAATTAAAAAACAATTAATAAAGAAGAACAGCATTTTACAGTAAGAATACCGAAATATTCTTGAAGGGTGTTGTAATAAAAGGGATTGCCAAAGGATTGGCAGTCCCTTTTATTGTCTGCTTTTAGAACAGAATAACTATTAGCAGCCGCAGCTACATCCACATCCGTTTCCGGAAGTGCCGATACCGAAGCCATTACCACAGCAGCATAAAATGAGAATGAGCCAGATAAGATTATCATTGCCACATCCACAGTCATTTCCGTTATTGCAGCATAAAAGGATTAAAAGCAGCCAAAAGCAGTTGTTAAAGCCACAGTCGTTTCCACATCCGCAACCGGAAGAACAGGAATTTTGGCAGTTAGTAGCAGCCAGATCACTCATGGGAGTTACCTCCGTTTTTTGATTACAGTTTATAGTATGCATTGTAAGGGGAATGTTGCTTTTCTTAACAAAAAATTTTTTACCAAGAGGAAGGAAAAGGAAAAAATCAGAAAAGGGCAAAAAAATAGAAGGATTAATATGTGAATATTTCATAAAAAACAGGGTTAAAAAACATTTTTCTTGATTTTTTTGAAAAAAATGAAAAAACGACTTGTTTTTTATTCAAAAATAGAATACAATTACCACTGGTATATGAAATAAGTGAAGAAAAGCAGTTAAAATATTGTTTCTAGCTGCTTTGGAAATATATTAGTGTTTACACTGGATAAATTTTGGGAGGTAAAGAAGTGAAACCATACAGAGAATTAAGCAAAGAAGAATTACTGGCATTACAGGAAGAA
>CAKREJ010000019.1 GCA_934317185.1 uncultured Anaerobutyricum sp.
GGAGCGTCACTTTGCGGTAAATCAGAATTCATACTCATTTGGATTGGAGTAGATTGCATCTCGATCTAATTCCTTCAGAATTTCCGCCCGGCGATTGCCGACTAACAATGTTTTATTGTATTTGAAGTACCGTTCGCATCCATTTTCTGTAATAAATCGTGATGCTTCAGGGTCCATTGTGAGTTCTGTGATAAATATGACCATTTCCTGGCCTTCGCCGAAGGCTTCTTCCATGAAGGTGAAAGCATTTTCCAGTGCGGAGGATGCTTTTTTTATTGTGTTGATGCGGGTTTCGCATTGTTTGTCAAAGTCGGATCTGGCAGAGAGGAAGGCTTCTTTTGGTGAGAGGCTGGAGTCTGGTGTCCAGGCAGAGAGAAGTTCCAATAATTTTAATTGGAAGTTTTTCTGTTCTGGAGATGTGAGTCCGGCTTTGTTCTCCTGTTCATATTCTGCGGCTTTTTTCTGAAGAAGGATATGGTATAATCCGTTTTCAATCGGGATGTTGGATTCAGAAGCGGAAGAATTTTGAAGCTGTTTTTTTAATTCAACCTGATAGGCCTTTAAGAAAGAGTAAGCTTCTGTTGTCAGATTATCGGAGCTTAGTGCCTCAGAGATATAGTTGTGAAGTCCGCTTATGAGAAGTTCTACGCAGCTTAAATGCTCATCAAAAGAAGCACGGAACAGCTTGGCGTAAATATCGGCTCCGGCTTGTCCTGTAAGAATACGGCTGATGTCGTAATCATCTCTGTATTTTTGGTAGAGATCATAGTAAGTGGCAACATCCTTTGCGATGTCTTCGTGCTGGATAAATTGGTGAATAACATCCTCGTCTACTTTGATGGAGAGTTCTTCATAAGTGTAAATAAGGCTGCTTAAGTCTTCCCATCCTCTGGCAGTCACGAACTGGATGCCATCCACATCATTTTCTGTGCGGTAAAAATTCTGAGGACGGAGTTCTAAGTAGCTTAAAATGAACGGGTGTAAATGTTTTGCTCTGGCATAACCTTTAAAAACGTCAAGATCTGCTTCGATATCAATTTTGCGGACACGGTCTAAGGTTACGAAGTCAAAGTCATGGACGCTTCGGTTATATTCTGGCGGGTTGCCTGCGGCAACAATGATCCAGCCTTCTGGAATAGCCTGATTTCCGAAAGTTTTACACTGTAAAAACTGAAGCATGGTTGGGGCAAGGGTTTCGGAAACACAGTTGATTTCGTCAATGAAAAGAATCCCTTCTTTTTTGCCGGATTCCTCCATGTACTGATAGATGCTGTAAATGATTTCGCTCATTGTGTATTCGGTGACAGAGTAAGATTTGCCATCGAAAGTTTTTTCTTTAATAAATGGCAGTCCGACGGCACTCTGTCTTGTGTGGTGAGTGATAGTATATGCGACAAGACCGATGTTACATTCCTGTGCAATTTGCTGCATGATCTGTGTTTTGCCGATTCCGGGAGGACCCATTAATAACATGGGACGCTGGCGGATAGATGGGATGCTGTATTGTCCGTAAGCATTTTTATTTAAATAGGCACGGACAGTATTTTTAATATCTTCTTTTGCTTTTTTTATATTCATAAAATGGAATCCTTTCGTTTTTAATAGATTTATCAGACATCAAAGCTTAGTAATCATTCATTCTTTTAAGTGTATTTACAAAGTGGAATAGATGTTTAAAAATCTTCTTCGTGTAAGATTAACTTCATCGCCCACGCAGGAACATCCGGATGTTCTTCTTCGCCTAAAAATAAAAAGGCGGTTTCATACGGGGGTCTTTTTGCAGGATAAATTCCTTTTCCGTCTGTAAAATACAGAACACCCTTCAGGCTGCGGAATTCTCCGTTTTCAAGCAGCTTGTTGATATAGGAGAAGGCGGGCCGAAAGTCGGTTCCACCGCCGCCGATTAATTCAAAGCTGTGAAGGAGTTTTGGTATGTCCCGTTGTTCTTTGATAACGGTATCTGAATGTACCTGATTATCACATTGAATAATTCGAATCTGACTCTTATGAAAAAAGCTGTCCCGTTCCTGGATAATTTGAAAAGTTTCTTCCAAAAACTTCTGAACAAGAGGTCCGTTAGTTGAATAGCTAGTATCAATGACGATGACAAATTCAGAAATTTTAGTTACTTCCCTACTCTCCAAAGGTTCGATTAACGGCATATTTTTATATAGACGTAGACCGTAAGAATAGTAGTTTAAATCAAATTCATCATAGTCACAGTGGAGTTCTTCCTGAAGTACGGTAAATTTTCGCAGGAAGTCTTTATAGGAGCGGCGGCTTTTCCCCTCTTTGATCTGTGTTTTCATGGCATTAACACCAGAGGCAGAATCATCGCCATGAAGATTTAATTCCTGCTCCATGCGGCGGCTGATTTTTTCCCACGACTGTCCTGCTTTGGCGGCGGATGGAGAAGCGGATGAATCTTTTGGCCAGAAACGGTGGTCATCTGTAAAAAATTCCATCGTAAGCTGATTTAATCGCTCTGGATTGTCAGCAACATCAGGTAAAAGATATTTGTAAATATTAGCGGCAGTAACAGGAATATTATATTGATGAAAATCATTATAAATCGTTGTGCGTATTCCGGAAAGAGCACGCTTCACACTTTTTTTCTCAAAAGAATCAATAATCCATTCCACAGTAATATCACAAGAAAGGTTCCATAAGTGGAGATCGCGGTTTCCACGAATCCATAAATGCCGGAAAATGCAGTGGAATACGCTGTGAAGTACGGCACGATTTAAGAAAAGTGGGTTGGAACGAAACACTCGTAAAATCTGTTCCGGTGGGAAAAAGAGGGATATTCCATCCGTTGCCGTCGAACGAAGCGTTTCATTCGGTGTTAAAGTCAGTGCCGAAACGGCAACATCAAGATAACGGAAATCTATATATAGTTCGTTTTGAATAAGTTTAAGAATCTTGACACACATTTCATTTTCCCATTCTGTCTGAGTCATTATATCACCTCCTGAAAATTAATATTCTTTATTATTAAAAAGCCAAGTTACAAAATCTTTAAAAATCCAAGTCAAAATCAAAAGTTTTCTGAGAAAAAGATTTATGTTTTGCTTCTATTAAAAAGGCATTTCCCTCTCCCCATTCTTTTTCTATACACAGTGCAATCGCAGCGGAGAGTGCAGAAGGATCAGGGGAGAAATGTTCACATATAAATGTAAGTAACAAAAAGTTCTGTTCTTTTACAGCAAGTGTAAAGGCAGTGTCCATATATTTTTTTATGACGTTTTCATATTTTTCTCTGAAAATGCTTTCTAGCTGAGAGGGCCAGCGAAGCCTGTTTAGAGCGATTTTGCATAAGGAGTCCGGTGATTCAACAGTGAGAGCATTTTCAAAGCAGGAATCATACTTTTTGTAATCAAGAAGCCCATTTTCAAAGCTTTTTCTCATGCGAAAGCCTTCCCCGTGAATGCTTCTGCTGAAAATATGTGCCGGAGAAATTTCATCGAGCCATTCATAATATTCTGGGAAAAACAAAACACTTTCTGGTGAAAGTGAGGAATCCGGACAGAAAGAAATGGTAATATTTTCTGCGATTCTCTCCAAAATAAGAGGTAATCCGGTTGCTTCGGAAGCTTTTCCACGAACAATTAGATATTCTAACCGGGAAGCATTCATAAATTCATCACTGCCAATGCCGGATATTTTCGTTCCGACAGAGAGTTTTTTTAATTTACGACAGTTATAAAATGCTGCATTGTGAAGCGTAGTTACAGAGTCAGGGAGGGTTATTTCTTCAAGAAAAGTGCCGTCAAGTTCCGTTCCAAATGTAGAAAAGTCAAAATTTTTCTGGTTAAAGGTCTGTCCGGCTGTGGGAGAAGTTTTTTGATTATCTGTATCTATAAAAATAGTTTTGTAAATTTTCTCAGGAAATCTGGGGCGGGAGCGGGAAAAACAATAGGCTCCAATTTCGGTAACCGCCTGTTTGTCAATCATATCTGGAATGTTCAATATGGGGCTGTTGCCAAAACAGCGAAGTAAACGGCAGCCGGAAGCGATGGGTTCCCAGAGAAAAATCAGAGTATCTGCAGTAGATCGTTCATCAATTCGTGATTTGTTTTCAGCTATTTTTTCGGTTGATAAAATTATATTTTTTGTAAAATCCATAGTTAAAGTCCTGTTGTAATAAATTCAAGGTTTAAGGAGTTTCTTTTTTATTTATATAAATCATTCCTTACTTTCCTTAGAATCATACCACAAAAATAGTAAAAAAGAGTGAGAGATAGTAAAAAATATGTTAAACTATCTGCAAATAAAATATTTAGACAGGAGGATAAGATGAAAACATTAGGATTTATTGGAATGGGAAATATGGCAGGAGCAATTGCGGCAGGAATCCTGCAAAAAGGATTAATGAAAAAAGAGGAAGTATTTGCCTATGCACCGCATTATGATAAGCTTGTGGCAAATGCAGAGAAGATTGGTTTTGTTCCATGTAAGGATTTGAAGGAATTAGCAGCAAAAGCAGATACGCTCGTTATGGCATGTAAACCGTATCAGATAGAAGGTGTTCTTTCTGAAATTAAGGAAGAATTAAAAGGCAAGGCGTTAATTTCTATTGCAGCAGGCTGGAATTATGATAAATATGAACCGTATTTAGATAAGAGTACACGTCTGCAGTTTATTATGCCGAATACTCCGGCAATGGTAGGAGAAGGCGTTCTGTTATTTGAGGAGAAGAATTCCCTTTTGCCAGAAGAAAGAGAAGAGATTAAAAATCTCTTTGAAGCATTAGGAATTGTAATTGAACTGCCAGTACATTTGATGGGAATTGGCGGGGCTTTAACGGGCTGTGGTCCGGCTTTTATAGATTTGATTATCGAAGCACTAGGAGATGCAGGAGTAAAATATGGAGTACCTAGAAAGCAGGCATATGAAATGGTTTCTCAGATGATTCTTGGAAGTGCAAGATTACAGTTAGAAACAGGAGAACATCCGGGCGTATTGAAGGATAATGTGTGTTCTCCGGCTGGAACGACAATCTGTGGAGTGGATGCATTAGAACATGCCGGAATCCGTGCCGGATTTATTGATGCGATTGATGCAGTTATGAATAAATAATATAAAGCAAAATTATCAAATGTTTTTCTGGAAGAAAATAAAAATATCCCCACGAAGAGAATTCTTCGTGGGGATTAATATATCACCGATTTTGAAATATTTAGTTTATTAATTTATTTTAAAGACCTTTGATTCTGATAATGTAAGAAATCTTTTTAGAATCTAAAAATCCCTGTGTTTTCTTTCCAATATTTTCAAAACGGCTGCCGGAATGATGACCATATGTAGCGGATTTACCAGCATCATACCATAAACGATCACCGGAAGAATTTTCGCCGGCATAAATGTTTGTATGTCCGATACTATTCCAGAGAACAACATCTCCTTTTTTGAGTTTTACACGAGAAGCACGTTTGTTAACTCGAATAACCTGTACTTTCTTTTTGTTCCATCTGCTAAAGTTCTTTTTAATATGGGAACTTCCACGGCGGATATAAATAGTCTGTCCGGATTTGAATGCTCCGTACTGCTGTAAACACCAGGAAACATATAATGCACAGTTAGAACGTCTTCTTTTCTTTGCTGCTGCACGATAAGTCTTCTTTGTAGAACTGTTGCTGTAAACGAAATGCTTCTTTTCGATATTGCTGGCCATGTTGTCGCAAATGCTCATCCAACGAGCCATGTTTGCGGACTCAACTTCTGCAGCCTGAGTCTGTGCAGGCTTTGCCATACAGAATCCAAATATTAATAATGTTGCAAATAAACTAACGAATAATTTTGACTTTAAATATTTCAAACGATATCTCCTTTTTTAAAAAAAATGTGTTTTTTGATTGGCACAAGACCTATATTAATATAATTATTAAGAAATGTCAAGAGAAAGTTAACATTTTTGTAACACTTCTGGATTAATCATGTTAAGAACCTTAACAATTAAGACGGGACTGGTAACAACATTGCATTTTATGGTATGATAAAAAACAGGAGGAAAAATAACATGAGATACGGAAATTTTTTACCTGAAAATGGTACGATAGGCTTTGTTGCACCATCCTTTGGGTGCAATATAGAACCTTACAAAAGTGCATTTGAAAATGCAAAAAAGATATGGACGAAAGCGGGATATTCCTTAAGTCTTGGGCCGAATGTTTACGAAGGCTGCGGTATAGGAATAAGTAATACGCCGGAAAAATGTGCTCAGGAATTTAATGAGTGGTATGAAAAAGAAGAAGTGGATGTTCTGATTTCCTGCGGAGGCGGGGAATTAATGTGTGAAATACTTGAATATGTGGATTTTGAGAAGCTTCGTTGCAGCAGACCAAAGTGGTTTATGGGTTATTCTGATAATACAAATCTTACTTTTTTATTAGCGACACTTTGTGATACAGCATCTATTTATGGTCCATGTGCGGCAGCTTTTGGTATGAAACCGTGGCATGAATCGTTAAAAGATGCGATGGGATTGTTAACAGGAATGTGTAAAAAAGTACACAATTACGACAAATGGGAGAAAGAAGGATTAAAAACAGAAGATAAACCGTTGGAGCCATATAATGTAACGGAACAGTTTCAGCTTCGCACATGGACAAAGGAAAGCCTTATTGAAAATAAACAGGAGGATTCAGAGGTTGTTATGAAGGGCAGACTTTTAGGAGGGTGTCTGGATATTCTTTCTACATTATGTGGTACAAAGTTTGATAAAGTAGAAAAATTCAATGACAAATATAAGGAAGATGGAATTCTTTGGTTTTTTGAAGCTTGTGATCTTAATCCACTGGGAATACGCAGGGCATTATGGCAGCTTGATGCAGCCGGATGGTTTAAAAATACAAAAGGATTTTTAGTTGGAAGACCATATTGCTATGGAGAAGAAGAATTTGGGCTTGATCAATATAGAGCAGTTATTGATGTTTTATCTAAGTATAATGTGCCGATAGTTATGGATTTAGATATTGGGCATTTGCCGCCAATGATGCCATTAGTATGTGGAAGTGTAGCAGAAGCAACGGTAAAAGATAATTCGATAACAGTAAATATGGAATATAAATAAACCAGGTATAATTACACACATAGCTTAAATTATCTATGGGTAATGTCAGCGATGATATAATGTATCAAAATTTGAGGAAGGATTTAATTTTATGAAATTAATATCATGGAATGTAAACGGGCTTCGTGCCTGTGTTAAAAAAGGCTTTGAAGAGTTCTTTAAGGAAGAAGCAGCAGATATTTTCTGTGTACAGGAAACAAAGCTTCAGGAAGGACAGATTGATTTTGCACCGGAAGGTTACGAATGTTACTGGAATTATGCTGAGAAAAAAGGATATTCAGGTACAGCAGTATTTACCAAAAAGCATCCATTAAAGGTGTGGAATGGTATCGGGATAGACGAGCATGATCAGGAAGGAAGAGTTATTACGTTAGAATTTGAAGACTTTTTCTTTGTTACTGTGTACACACCAAATTCGCAATCGGAATTAAAACGATTGGATTATCGTATGAAGTGGGAAGATGACTTCAGAGAGTATTTACAGGAACTTGATAAAGAGAAGCCTGTTATCATGACAGGGGATCTTAATGTGGCACATGAGGAAATCGATCTTAAGAATCCAAAAACAAATAAAAAGAATGCAGGTTTTACACAGGAAGAGAGAGATAAATTTACGGAACTTTTAAATGCAGGATTTGTTGACAGTTTCCGTTATCTAAATCCAGAACTTGCCGGTGCCTATACATGGTGGTCTTATCGTTTCAAAGCCAGAGAAAAAGACGCAGGCTGGCGTATAGACTATTTTGTAGTATCTGAACGATGGAAAGAAAAAATCCAGAATGCCGTAATTTATAAAACAGTAATGGGTTCGGATCACTGTCCAATAGGATTAGAAATCTAAAGCGTATTGTCTTTGGAAGTGTATTTAACAAAGAATGGGGGTAAAGACTATGGAAAAGATATTGATTGTAGTAGATATGCAAAAAGATTTTGTGGATGGTTCTCTTGGGACTGCCGAAGCACAGGATATTGTTTCATCCGTTAAAAATGAGATAGAGAGTTTTGAAGGGGAGATAATCTTTACAAAGGATACACATGGGGAGGATTATCTAAGTACACAGGAAGGGCGAAATCTTCCGGTAGTTCATTGTGTCAGAGGAACATCAGGACATGAAATTATAGAGGAGCTTCAGCCCTATGTTAAAAAAGCGTTAGCTATATTTGAAAAAGAAACATTCGGTTCTCGAAAGTTAGCAAGCTTTTTAAAAGAGCTTCATAAAGAAAAAGGAATAGAGTCTATAGAGCTGATAGGTTTATGTACAGACATCTGTGTGGTTTCAAATGCATTACTCATAAAGGCATTCCTTCCGGAAGTACCGATATGTGTAGCTGCTGATTGTTGTGCCGGAGTTACACCGGAAAAACATAAAAGTGCATTGGAAACAATGAAATCTTGTCAAATAGAAATAAAAGACTGATTTGGAGAAAGTTAAAACACACTGAAATTAAAAAAGCAAAGAAAATTCTACAGTATAAGGTCATAAGATACAATACTTGTAAGAATTTTCTTTGCTTTTTTAATTTTCACAATCTCTTTACAATCTCATAGTAATAGCAGATATTTTTAATGAATGTCACCGAACCGTTCTTTCTATTATATATAATCAGCTATAATCAGTCTTTTGAATACTTTGTGATTAAATCCATTATAATTGGAATAGAACGATTTAACTTACTTTCTTTTAAGGTTTGGATGTACTCCTCACGTTCATCGTAAACATACTGTACAGCTTTTAATAAGGTATTACTTGTCAGTTCTTCTTCCTGAAGTACATAACTGTATCCGGATTTCTCAAAGGAAGCAGCATTCAGAAGCTGATCTCCACGACTTTGGGAAGCTGGAAGCGGAATCAGGATGTTAGGTTTCTTGAGTGCAAGAAGTTCGCATATGGCGTTGGCTCCGGCTCTTGAGATGATTAAGTCTGTTGCTGCAAATAAATGGGTTAATTCCTTTTTTGCATATTCAAACTGTTTGTAGCCCTTTGTATTTTCCAGAGATGAATCATAATGACCACGTCCGCATAAATGGATAATCTGGAACTGTTTTAACAGCTCCTCTAAATTCTCACGGATAGAATTGTTGATTGCAACGGCACCAAGACTTCCACCCATTACGAGAAGAACAGGTTTAGAGTCATCGAATCCACAGATCTTAAGACCTTCTTCTTTATTACCGGAAAATAGTTCCTGGCGAATTGGTGAACCAGTTAAAACTGCCTTGTTTTCCGGAAGATGTTTTAGCGTTTCCGGGAAGTTGCAACATACTTTTGTTGCGGCTGGAATACAGATTTTATTAGCAAGGCCTGGTGTCAGATCAGATTCATGAATAATAACAGGTACGTGTCGTCTCTTTGCAGCGAGAACAACAGGTACTGAAACAAAACCACCCTTAGAGAAAACAATGTCCGGTTTTAATTTGCGAATGATATGAGAAGCTTCCATATAACCCTTCATAACCTTAAATGGATCAGAAAAATTCTTAGGGTCAAAGTAGCGACGAAGCTTGCCGGAGGAGATTCCGTGATAAGGAATACCCATTTCTTCGATTAATTTTTTCTCGATACCGTTATAAGAACCAATATATTGGATATCATATCCGGCTTTTTTTAAGCTTGGAACCAGTGCCATATTTGGCGTAACATGACCGGCTGTTCCACCACCGGTTAAAACGATTCGTTTCATACTTCAAAACCCTCCTGAGGTAAGTGTATAAGGTAAATATAAAAAGTTAATATAGATAAATTCTTAGGTGCGATTATGCCTGCTGCTGTTTGTATGCAAGAAGAGCAAGAGCAAGCTGGTCAGGGCAGGATGTACCTCTTCCACCGCAGTCAATTCCCTTTAATGTGCTGATGATCTCATCAATATTACGTCCTTTACAAAGTGCAGCAACCCCCTGTGTATTTCCCATGCAGCCGCCGATAAAACGAATTTCTTTAACGATATTGTTCTCTACGTCAAACTGGATTTCACGGGAGCAAGTTCCTTTTGTTTTGTAACTATACATTGTATTTCCTCCATATGTAAAAAATATTTTTCAAAAATCGTAATGACAGTATATCATCTTTTTATTTAAAAAAATAGAGAAAAAATGCCTAATTTAGTGTGCTGTGGGTGCCGAAATCTGAAAAATCGTATAATAGCAGTTTTCTTATTGCGTCTCTTGAACTGAATTAGTAAGTTGTGTTATAATTAAACTGTTTGTTTGACGATGGTTAAAGATAGAATATTAAGCATTGGAATAGTATTTTTTATTATATGGAGGAAGAAGATATGGTTTGTATTGGTGTAATTGGAGCGATGGAAGAAGAAGTTTCTTCCCTGATCAATCAGATGGAAGATGCGGAATCCATGACTATGGCCGGCATGACTTTTTATAAGGGAACACTCTGGAATCAGGATGCAGTTGTTGTTCAGAGTGGAATCGGTAAGGTTAACATGGCAATCTGTACGCAGATTCTTGTGAATGTTTATAATGTGGATATGCTTATCAATACAGGTGTGGCCGGAGGTCTTTATAAAGACATTAATGTTGGTGATATTGTTATTTCCAGTGATGCACTTCAGCATGATTTTGATGTGACAGGACTTGGATACAAGAAGAGTGTTATTCCGGGAATGGAGACATCCGTATTTACAGCAGATACAGAATTAGTAGAGATGGCAAAGGAAGCCTGTGAGATTGTGAATCCGGAGATTCAGTGCTTTGTTGGAAGAGTAGTGACAGGGGATCAGTTTATTTCAGATAATGCAACAAAGGCAGCCCTTGTAAAAGATTACGATGGATATTGTGCGGAGATGGAAGGTGCATCGATGGCACAGGTAGCAACATTGAACAAGATTCCTTTTGTGATCATTCGTGCGATCTCAGATAAAGCAGATAACAGTGCACCGGTTGCATATGAAACTTTTGAAGAACAGGCAATCGTACATACCGTAAAGCTGTTGGCTGCGATGTTCCTTAAAATGTCCAAATAGATCAATTTTATAAAGAATGTTTAGAATCCCTTCTCTTTTTGCCGGAGAAGGGATTTTTTTTACGAACGAATCCCCCTTTTCAAACGGATTTTCATTTTGTATAATTGGGGCACAATCCAGACAGAGTAAAATAATTTTACAAGGCAGAACAGAATGCGAGAGAGTCATGGCAGACGGTATCCCGATTCACAGATGATTCCGGCCGGGGCCCCGGTTGAGAAAAATCCGTACATAAAGCTGACCGGAAAAGGAGTCTGTACTGGACTGTATTACCTGATAATTTAAAAAGATCATAGAAATCCTTGACAGGAGGGAAGAAAATGTTTGATTTTATACTTGGTAATACTGTTTTTGCAAAAGCGATTATTGTGTATTGTTTTGTAGGCATTTTAAGTTGGTCGGTGCTGATGATATCGTATAGAAGTATGATACGTGCAACTTCAAAAATAGGGCAGACAAAGAAAAAGTGGCTTGTTTCTCTGAAAAAGAAGTATGAAGATTATCATGAAATGAATATTAAAGTGAATAATGTGGAGACTTTTGTGGATAAATATTTTCGCAGAAAAAGAGTTTGTGGATTACCGTGTGCATTTTGGAAAACACTATATCGCCTGATGATAGCGGCATGTGCGATAACGGGAGCGGCAGGAGCGTTGGCTGTCTCACAGAGAGGAGGTGAGCTTACCAACGTAATTATGACATACCTTATCGGTGTGATAGCTGCTTTTGGTCTGATATTCTTAGATATTTTGCTTCGTGCAGATGCGAAGGAACATCGTATTATTATGAATATGAATGATTACCTGCAAAATGTATTAGAAAATAGTATTGCAGGCAGAGAGGTTGATCTGGAAGATGGAACTACGAGGGAGCAGCGCCGCCGTCTTCTCCGGTATGCCAGAGAAAATACAAAGAAGAAGATGCAGGATGAACCGGTATCTCTGGAGGAAAAGAAAGTTCTGGAAGATGTTTTGCAGGAATTCTTCGCTTAAAAGATTCTTGGATACCTGTAGTTTTACCCTTTTTTTAGATCAGTTAGAGAACGGAAGGTGTATCCCTCTTTTTCCAGATTGGTAAGAACCGTATCTAAAGCTTCAGCGTTTGATTTTGATATATTATGAATTAATGGAATGGCACCGGGGTGAATATATTTTTCGAAGTGCTGGATGACATAATCACTGCCGGGCTGATTATCTACATCATAATCAAGATATGCCATACTCCAGAAAACAGTGGTATAACCGACATCCTTTGTAATCTGAAGGGTACGTTCGCTATATTCTCCTTTTGGCGGCCGGAAGAAATGATCCATTTCATATCCGGTCGCTTCTTTCATATAAGCTGCATTATCCGTAATTTCTTCACGGACTTTTCTGGAATCTGCTTCGGGCATACAAATGTGATGGGAAGTATGATTTCCGACAATATGTCCTTCTTTTTTCATTCTTTTAACCAGCTCCGGTTGATCTTCAATATAATGACGGCATAAAAAGAATGCCCCCGGTGCATGATGCTTTTTTAAAACATCAAGAATTGATGCGGTGTATCCATTCTCATAACCGCAGTCAAAAGTAAGAAAGACAGGCTTTTCCTCATACTTTAGATTTGTTTTTATGTACCAGGCATCATAACGGGAAAGGTCGACTTCCTCCTGTGCCAAAGGGGGCATATGATTATCCTCACGTTTGATCCACCATGCCATTTTTTTATTTGAAAGGGTATCTGGATTAATAGAAGAAACCGATTTGTTTTCTGATGTGGAAGCTTCTGTAGACGATACGGTATTTGAATCTCGAGAGGAGGAAGTTGTGTCATCAGAAGCTTCTTTGGATAAAAATTTATTTTGGGAAGAGGATAAAGCAGTTGGCTTTTTATCGTGAAAAAAAGGTGAGTGACAGCCACAAATCAGAAAACATGAAATCATACAAAGAAAAATAAGCACATATTTTTTCATGTAAAGCTCCCGGATAAAATCTTTTTATAATATATATACATATAAGAAGAAATATGAATGGTAATTGATAAAAAGTTTAAAATACACCCTTGATGAAAATTTCAATGCCAATAGCGATCAAAATTATGCCGCCAAGCAGTTGTGCTTTGTTAGATAATTTCGTTCCGAACTTTTTCCCGATAATCAATCCGCCAACACAGATAAAAAAGGTAACTATGGCAATGATCAGGGAAGCGGCAAGAGCCATGATCCAGTTATATTTAGCGATGGTAAAACCGACAGATAACGCATCAATAGAAGTGGCAATACCCTGAACAAATAATGCCCACGGACTTACAGCGGATACCTCTTCTTCGCAGTCATTTTTGATACCTTCAATTAACATTTTTCCGCCAATAAAAAGAAGTAGGATTAAAGCAATCCAGGGAATGAATTTTTCAAACACATGGAAATATTCTGCGATTGTATGTACGCAGAACCAGCCAATCATAGGCATGAGTGCCTGAAAGGTGCCAAATACTCCGGCAATCGTGCAAATACGCCCTGTTTTCATGTGGGGTTCATTCAGTCCGTTTGCCATAGAGACAGAAAAAGCATCCATCGCCAATCCGACACCTAAGAGAATGTTCGTAGTAAAAAACAGTAAATTCCAGTTCATTTAGAAATACCTCCATAAAAAAATAAGCATAGCAATAAGCTATGCCAGAGCATATTCAAACATGCTCTAAGGTAATTATCATAAAATATAAAAAGACCCCTGTATAGCTTATCACAGTTATACATGAGTCTCGCAATTTAAAACAAGCCAGGCAGATTAAGCCAGTATGTTGACTTGCTACGTTCGAACGTATAAAGAACGCTTGCTACTCCCTCATGGAATAATATCTGGGTAGAAGTATAACATACAGGCAGGAAATTATCAATAAAATCTTATCAATAACTATAGCATAACTATAGCACAAGATTATCACGCATCCTTGCGGAGCGATTGTCACAGTCTGCGATTGGAATTCTAATATAATTCTAATATATAGAAGTCAGCATATTTTTGACTGTACCTGTTAATAATCTTCCTCGATAACCTGAAAATCAAGATAATCAAAATCAATGTATTCAATAAAGTTATCCTGATAAAAACGGGTTCTTGCATGACTGATAAATTCTCGTTTGTTTTTATCGAGCCACATTGGTTTTTCAAGGTCAAACTCATAGCAGGCACGTTCTAAACAATCATATACTTTAGCTGTGCGGGACATAGACATATCATAGTTCTCCATAACCGTGTCTTTAAGCATATGATTTTTTTTAAAAAGTTTACACCAGATTCGCATAAAAACTCCTTTCTGGATAATATAGCAGATAATATATATGATGAAAATCAGTATTTCTGCCAGTGTAACGAATTTAGAGAGAATTGTCAATTTGGAACTATGGCAGATTGTCAAATTTTTAATAATTATAGTTCAAAAATATTTTTTATGAATGATATAACTGCATTCTTAACAAAGACGGTAAATCAAGCTTACAGGGAAAAATAATAAAAAATTTTTGTAACACTTGTCAATTTTGAAGGCGTACAGAACGAGAATTGCAAAAAAATGCTGATATTGCAAAAACACTGTTAACAATTCGTCAAAGTGTGTTATAATCCGTAAGTATAACGCAGTAACGCGATAAACATTTATTTTTAATAAATAGTACAAGGAGGATATGATAAAGATGGGAAGAGTATATAATTTCTCAGCAGGTCCGGCCGTACTGCCGGAAGAGGTATTAAGAGAAGCAGCAGATGAAATGTTGGATTATAAAGGCTGTGGAATGTCTGTTATGGAGATGAGTCATCGTTCTAAAGTCTTCGATGATATTATCAAAGAAGCAGAGCAGGATTTAAGAGACCTCATGAACATTCCAGATAACTACAAAGTTTTATTCTTACAGGGCGGAGCTTCACAGCAGTTCTCAGCAATTCCTATGAATCTTATGAAGAACGGTGTTGCAGATTATATTGTTACAGGACAGTGGGCAAAGAAAGCATATCAGGAAGCAAGCCGTTATGGAAAAGCAGTAAAAATTGCATCTTCTGAAGATAAAACTTTCTCCTACATTCCAGACTGCTCCGATCTTCCAATTGATGAAGACGCAGATTACGTTTATATTTGTGAGAATAATACTATTTATGGAACAAAATATAAAAAGTTACCAAACACAAAAGGTAAAACATTAGTTGCTGACGTATCCTCCTGTTTCTTATCCGAACCACACGATGTAGAAAAATATGGTGTAATTTACGGTGGAGTACAAAAGAACGTAGGTCCAGCCGGTGTTGTAATCGTAATTATCCGCGAAGACTTAATCCGCGATGACGTAATGGAAGGAACACCTACCATGCTCAAATACAAAACACAGGCAGACAAAGATTCTCTTTACAACACACCACCATGCTATGGTATCTATATTTGTGGTAAAGTATTCAAATGGCTGAAAAAACAGGGTGGACTTCAGGCAATGAAAGAATACAACGAAAAGAAAGCCAAAATCCTTTATGATTTCTTAGACGAGAGCGAAATGTTCAAAGGAACAGTAGTAAAAGAAGACCGTTCCCTCATGAATGTACCTTTCGTAACAGGTGATAAAGAATTAGACGCTAAATTCGTAGCAGAAGCAGAAGCCAATGGTTTTGTAAACCTCAAAGGACACAGAACAGTTGGTGGTATGCGTGCATCCATCTATAATGCAATGCCAATCGAAGGTGTAGAAAAATTAGTAGAATTCATGAAGAAATTCGAAAACGAAAATAAATAACTATTTAGTTCATTAACAGCGGACGAAAAATAAAAAAGTATATAGTAGCAGATGTGACCTCGGAGCGAGTAAAGAATGTAAGCTTTTTTGCGAACATTCTTCACACAGCGACTACTGGCACAGATGCTACTATATACTTTTTTATTTTTCGTCCGTTTTCTCCAACAAATAAGGATTCTTTTATTTCCGGGGTTCGTCCGTTCCTTAATGAATTAAATAGTAAGTGCTGTTATTATACCGGAACAAATATATTCTGCGAGGCTATCAACGAGATAGAGGCTGGTATAGGGCAAAAGAAGCTCACTTGAAGAGGAAGCTTCATTAATAATTCCGGTAATGGAGATATTTCCTATGGGAGTCAGTGGTCGGGATACTCCTTTGCCGGGAGAGAGTGGATTACAGGATAAAGAAATACGTCCGATATTTTTTTTGGCTCCGACAGCAGCATCAATTGCCAAAAGAAAGGGCTGGGGATGATATTTTTTTATCTGAATAAGAGATTCGGATAAATTGCTGGCATGCAAAGGCTGCTTCAGAGTTCCGTACAGAGGGTAGGGAAAATTTCTTTTTTGTAGTTTGGATCCAACAAGGGGGCCAAGACAATCTCCGGTTATTTTGTCGGTTCCGATACAGAGAAGAATTAAAGTTTCTTTTGGCTGTTTATATTTTAGAAGATACTCTTTTAAGTGTTGTGAAAATGCATTGAAATAATCTTTTTCCGGAGAAAAATACAGGTGGGTATTTTCTTTTTTTGTTTTAAAATTCATTTTGAAATCCTCTCTTTAAGTTTCATATACTTATCTTATGGTAATTTTAGTAATTTCATTGCCGGAAGGTCTGATGCCATACATTACATCGTAGTTAATGCTGCTTCCGTGATTCTGAAACATTCGAAATCTACTATATTATTTGTAATTGAATGGAAATCTCTATTTTAGAAATAGACAAAGTAGCAGGAATTTAAACATTATTTTATTGAAAAATGAAAGAAAAATGCGAAAGTATATGACAAAAAATGCCATGAGGAGAAAAAGAGAGGTGCTATGATTGAGCTATCCTAAAAAACAGGGAAGGTGGGAGATTCATGGCAGAGGAGAAACAAAAACAGGGAAAAAGGGTCGGAGAGATTTCAAGAAATCTTCCTAAAAATTACAGGCAAATAGGAGAACCGGGAGCTAAAAAAATATATGTGGAAGATTATGTATATACTTATTTGAACAAACTCGCACAGCCAGATAACCTTTATGCAAGAGGAGCCATTTTATTTGGGAAAATGTACAAGACTACCATAGGAAAATGCATGTTTATAAGTGGAGCGGCAGCATGTCAGAATTTTGAACTGGATTTAGAAGAAACTATTTTTTCAGAAGAAAATTGGGCAGATATTTATCGAATTAGGGATACCTTTTTCCCTGATTTGGAAATCTGTGGATGGTTTTTGTCTCGAATGGGATTTTCTGTGGACTTAAATGATAAAATCATACGAATTCATATGGATAATTTTAGTGGAGAGAATAAGGTGCTTTATATGGTAGATGCACTTGAGAATGAGGATGCATTTTATCAATTTGAGAATTATTCTTTAAAAAAACAAAGAGGATATTATATTTATTATGAAATAAATCAGGAAATGAAAAATTATATGCTGGCGGAAGGCGAGATGGGAAGGATGCCGGAGCGAAACCAGCATTCTGATACAATAAAAAGAGATACGGCAGTAGTGAAAAACTATAAAAAAATGTTAAAGAAAAAGAAACAATCACACAAAAAGACTTTTTTTCAAAAACCGAGTTATATTATAGGTGGAATTGCTTCGGTTTGCCTGTTTGCGTATGGAGTTCATGCAATTGTACAATTTCAAAATACTCAGAATACACAGGCTGTATTTCGGCAACAAAGTGTGATGGATGAAGCAACAACAGAAATTATGGAAAAGTCTACTGTGCAATCTTCAGCATCGCAGGAAAAGACGGCAGAATCGACAACACAGCAGGTTACAGAGGAACCAACAACACAGCAGGTTACAGAGGAATCGACAGAAACCTGGAATTCTATTGGGGGATATTATACTGTAAAGCGGGGAGATACTCTTGCAGGGATTTCCAAAAAAATGTATCAGTCCTATAATTACATAGAAACAATTGCACAAGCAAATGGAATAGAGAACGTCGATGAAATATATCCGGGGCAGATATTGGAAATTCCTCAGATTGAAGATTAAAAAGGGGTATGTTATAATGATTTCAAAAGAAAATTAACGGCAGTAGTGGGCGGAGAAAACAATGGAAAAACAAGTATATGATTTTGAATGGTTTGCAAAAGAAAAAGAAAAGAGGAGGGAGGCACAGAGAAAAAAGAGAAGAAGAAATATAGTAATAGCAGTTTTATTTCTGGCGGGAATATTAATTGTTTCATATATTCTTTCTACCAGCAGAAGTTATTACTATACCTATAAAGATAAAACAGATACAGAAGAGAATATGGATATTTCTTATGAGAAATTTGCGGACGGATATTTAAAATACAGTGGTAATGGTATTGAATATCAAAAGGAATTTGGTCGTTCTCAGTGGAATGTAGCCTTATCTTATGCTCATCCGTTTTTGGTTAAGTCAGATGAATATGCATTGCTTGGCGATAAAGGAGAGAATAATCTTATTTTATTTAATAAAGATGGCAAAGCAGGGGAACTGACTTTGAAGTATCCGATCGTGCAGGCAACGGTATCCAATCAGGGAATTGTGGAAGTGATTCTTGAGGGGACAAAAAGTAACTATATTCAGGTATATAACCGACATGGAGAATTGATTGCGGATATGCGTTCGTCTGTGGAAGAAACAGGGTATCCTGTTTCGGCAGCGATTTCACCGGATGGAACACAGCTTGTAGTAAGCTACTATGCTATTGAAGGAACAACTTCTAAAACGTCGATTGTTTTTTATGATTTTAGTCGTCAGCTTCAATCAGATGATGTTACTTTAAAAGGCGGCTTTGATTATAAAAATGTACTTATTCCTAAAATAAGCTTCGCAGATGAAAATACAGTAGTTGCATTTGGCGGAAAGACAACGTATTTTTATAATATTGAAGATACTCCTAAAATAAAAAAAGAATTAAAGTTTACTGAAGAAATAGCGAGTGTATTTGAGGATGATAAATATATAGGCTATGTGCTGAATAATACAGAAGATCCGGAAAAAGGAAAGTATATACTTCAGATTTATAATAAAAAAGGTGTTAAGAAGCTGGAACGTAAATTAGATATGAATTATGATTCTATAGCAATATGGGGAAAAGAAATCATTGCGACCCGTGAAAATGAATGTACTATATTAAATATAAAAGGAAATATATTATTTCAGGGAGAATTAGAAGGAGATACAATAGAAAGTATTATGCCGGCTAAAGGCTTTAGAACATATCATATAGTGTTTCGGGATAAAATAGTAAAAATGCAATTGAAATTTTGGAAGACAGGGAAATAGTGATTTATTAGAAATTAATGAATCGCAGAAATAAAAATTCCTATTTGTGACTTTAATAGCAGTGTACTGAATGTTTGCTAACAGCTTGCATCCAATGCTTGCTTCGAGGTTATGAATAGGGATTTTTTGTTCCTGTGGTTTTTGTCTGTTGCTAAATTGAAGATGCTTACACTTCTGTGCTTGTTCCTTCTTCTTTTATAGAAAATACTAATTTATCTCTGAAACAGGAAATAGAAAATAAAAAAATATAAAAAAACTCTTGACGACAATAGAAGTCTGTGGTAAGATAGCATACGTTGCACATGAGAACACATTGATTTGAAAGAAATCGGAAAGAAAATCTTCAAAGAAATGAAAAAGTTCTTGACAAGATAAAAGATGTGTGATAAGATATAAAAGTTGCACGACATAAGAGAACAACTTCTTCTGCGAAAGACAGAAAGAAAAAAGTGAGACAGCTTCAAAAAAGAAGTTGAAAAAACTTAAAAAAGTTCTTGACAAACAAAAGTCGATGTGATAAAATATAAAAGCTTTCGCATGAAAGCAAAACCTTGATAACTGAATAACAAAACAACCTTGAACGTTAATTCAAATTTCATTCGGGTTTTCCTGAGAGTGATG
>CAKREJ010000020.1 GCA_934317185.1 uncultured Anaerobutyricum sp.
TGAATAAACATCGCATCTCCGAAAGAGAAGAAGCGATATCTTTCTTTTACGGCTTCCTCATATGCTGCCATAATATGATCCTTCCCTGCTAATGCAGATACAAGCATCAAAAGGGTGGATTCCGGCAGATGGAAGTTTGTGATAAGGCAGTCGATTGCCTTAAATTTATAACCTGGATAGATGAAGATTTCTGTGTTACCGCAGCCTGGATGAATCACTCCATTCTCATCTGCGACAGATTCGAGAGTTCTCGTACTGGTTGTGCCGACTGCAATAATCCTACCACCATTCTTTTTGGTATCATTAATTAATTTGGCTGCTGTCTCAGTTACATTATAGTATTCTGAATGCATATGGTGTTCGAGAACATTTTCCACCTTTACAGGTCGGAAGGTTCCAAGACCTACATGGAGAGTGACACGAGCAATATTTACACCCATATCTTCAATCTGTTTTAACAGTTCATTTGTGAAATGAAGTCCGGCTGTCGGTGCTGCGGCAGAACCCTGATATTTGGCATAAACAGTCTGATAACGGTTTTTATCCTGTAATTTATGTGTGATATATGGAGGCAGAGGCATCTGTCCAAGACGGTCTAATACTTCCTCAAAAATTCCTTCATATTCAAAATGTACAAGACGATTTCCATCTTCTAAAACATCAACGATTTCTGCTTTCAGTTCTCCGTTTCCGAAAACAACCCTTGCACCCGGACGACATTTCTTACCCGGTTTTACAAGTGTTTCCCATATATCATTTTCTTTTCGTTTTAATAAAAGAATTTCAATATGTGCTCCTGTGTCTTCTTTTGTTCCGATAAGTCGTGCCGGAATAACCTTTGTATCGTTAATCACCAGACAGTCTCCCGGTCGAAGATACTCTGTAATGTCATGGAAAATACGGTGAGTTATCTCACCGCTTTCCTTGTTAAGCACCATTAATCTTGAAGAGGAACGATCTTCCAACGGATCTTGTGCGATCAGTTCCTGAGGAAGATCAAAATTAAAATCACTTGTTTTCATCATGCTCTTAATTCAACTCCCATTTTCTCAAGTTCTTTCAGAATCTTATCGACAATCTTGTTGATTTCTGCTGTTTCTAAGCTTCGCTCTGCTGAGCGGAATACAAGGCTGAATGCAACGGATTTATATCCCTCTTCAATCTGGGAGCCTTCATAAACATCAAATAACTGAATGCTCTCTAATAACTTGCCACCTTTTTCTTTCATAACTTTTTCAAGGCTTCCTACGAAAACTTCTTTTTTCATAACAAGACTTAAGTCTCTGTTTACAGCAGGATATTTTGCTACACCTTCATATTTTCTGTCAAAGCTTGCTTTTTCTGTAATTGCCGGAAGATCAATTCCTGCTACATATGCTTCACACTTCATATCATAGTTCTCACATACTTCAGGGTGTACCTGTCCGATGAATCCGGCATAAGCTCCACCTACATAAATGAGTGCCTGTCTTCCCGGATGTAAGAAAGGTTTTTCCTGAGATGGCTCAAAATCAACTTTTCCTTCAAGACCAAGCTTTAAGAACATCTCCTCAAGAACACCTTTTAACAGGAAGAAATCACATTCTCCGTACATACCGAGAGTGAGACGCTTTCTTTCCTCCGGAAGTTCTGTAAGTGGCAATGCCTTTGGAAGATATACGTTACCGATTTCGTAAAGACGTACATTTTTATTTCTATGGTTATAATTTCCTGCTAAAGAAGTTAAAATACCATTTAACTCAACTGTTCTCATGATACTGTAATCTTCTCCGAGCGGATTGGCGATTACGATTGCCTGACGTAACGGATCATTGTCAGAGAGAAGTAATTTATCAAATACCTTAGGGCTTTCGAAAGAGTAGCACATTCCACCGCAGAATCCGTTCTGTTCTGCAATGTTCATAACAACGTCTTCTACTCTTGCACTAAAAGACTTCTTACCGGCAGTCGCCTCTCCGTGTGGAAGTGTTGTAGGAATGTTATCATATCCAAAGAATCTTGCCACTTCTTCTGCGATATCTGCAGAACATCTTAAATCCTGACGGAAAGATGGAATCAGCAACATATTTGTTTCTTTATCATAGCCAATCTCAAGACGGGCAAAGTATTCCATCATCTTTTCTTCGGATACATTTGTTCCAAGAAGTTTGTTGTATTTTGCCGGCTCAAAAGGAATCTTTACGTCTTCTACAGGGTTTGGATATACATCCACAACGCCACCAACAACTTCTCCGGCACCTAACTGTTCTACTAACTGGCAGGCACGGTTAATTGCTTCTAATGCATTTTCAGGATCAAGACCTTTTTCAAATTTACCGGAAGCATCTGTTCTAAGACCGATTCTCTTAGAAGAAAGACGGATGTTTGTTCCATCAAAGGTAGCTGCCTCAAAAAGCATTGTCTGAATATCATCTGTAACCATAGAGTTTTCTCCACCCATGATACCGGCAATACCAACAGGACCTTCTGCATCATTAATCATTAATACATCTTTATCAAGCTTTCTTTCCTGTCCGTCAAGAGTTGTGTATATATCGCCGTCATTGGCACGTTTTACAACAATCTTATGACCTCTGATCTTATCTAAATCATAGGCATGCATTGGCTGTCCATACTCTTCCATAACGTAGTTTGTAATATCTACGATATTGTTGATCGGACGGATACCCATTGCTGCAAGTCTTCTCTGCATCCACTCCGGTGATGGAGCTAATTTAATATTCTTTACGATTCTTGCTGTATATCTTGGACACAGATCTGTATCTTCTACCTCTACTGAAATATAATCCTTTGTTCTTTCATTATTACCAACTACTTTTACTTCCGGTGCATAAAATGGCTTTTCAAATGTAGCTGCCGCTTCTCTTGCCATACCGATCATACTGAAGCAGTCTACACGGTTAGAAGTAATCTCAAATTCTACTACTGCATCACGAAGTCCTAATGCTGCTACTGCATCATCTCCCGGTTTTACTCCTCTGCTTTCATCAAAAATGTAAATACCATCTTCCGGTGCTTCCGGGTACATATCTCGTGTACTTCCTAATTCTTCAACAGAACACATCATACCGTAAGAAGGTACTCCACGAAGCTTACCTTTTTTAATCTTGATTCCATTCTCAGGATTTGGACTTCCATCATGTCCGCCTGCAACACGGCCGCCATCTAAAACAACCGGAACTAATGCTCCCTTAAATACATTGGAAGCTCCTGTTACGATCTGTACTTCCTCCGCACCTACATTTACCTGACAGATTACTAATTTATCTGCATCTGGATGCTTTTCAATCTTTTCAATTCGTCCGACAACAATCTTCTCCAGATTCTTATCAAGATATACTGCATTCTCTACATGGGAACCAGACAAAGTCATCTTATCTACATATTCCTGTACAGTACAATCCAAATCCGGAACATATGCTTTAATCCATGAAATTGGTGTATTCATTTTCGTCTCCTTTTATATCTATAAATTTGAATATTAGTTGTTTTTAAGCCTTTCTACTTCAAGAATGCCCCGGCATTCCTTCTGCAAGATGCATATCATGCAATGCACGACTCCGGAGTGTGTTTGAAAAATGCTTTCTGCAAGATGTACGTCGCAATTTGCGGGAGATTTCGCCTGAATGAGGGCGGCGTAGCGAGCTACGGTAACTGAATGAAGGCAAAATATACCGTAAATTAAGGCGTGCAGGTTGCTGGAATGATTTTTCAAACACGCTCTAGAACTGTTTTAAAAATCTTGCATCGTTTTCGTATAAGAGGCGCATATCATCAATCTCGTATTTTAAGAGAGTGATTCTTTCAAGACCGATTCCGAATGCGAAGCCTGAGTAAACTTCCGGGTCAATTCCGCAGTCACTTAATACTTTAGGATGTACCATTCCACATCCAAGAATCTCTATCCAACCGCTTCCTTTACACATACGGCATCCTTTTCCGCCACATTTAAAGCAAGATACATCTACCTCTGCACTTGGCTCTGTGAATGGGAAATGATGTGGACGGAACTTAACCTTTGTATCCGGTCCAAAGAATTCCTGTGCCCACTGCTGTAATGTTCCCTTTAAGTCAGCAAATGTGATTCCTTTATCTACGACAAGTCCCTCTACCTGATGGAAGGATGGTGAATGTGTTGCATCTACTTCATCAGAACGGAATACTCTTCCAGGAGCGATGATACGGATTGGCATACGACCTGTTTCCATCACACGAGCCTGTACCGGTGATGTCTGCGTACGAAGAAGGATATCCTTTGTAATATAGAACGTATCCTGCTCGTCTTTTGCCGGATGATTTGCCGGAATATTTAATAATTCGAAATTGTAATGATCATACTCTACTTCCGGTCCTTCTACCACTTCGTATCCCATACCGATAAATACTCTTTCAAGGTCATCTAATGCAATCTGATTTGGATGACGATGTCCGACTGCTACCTTTTTACCTGGTAAAGTTACATCGATAACTTCTTTCTTCATCTTTTCTTCACGAAGCTTTTTCTGGATAGCTGTTCTCTTCTCTTCCAGCTTTTCTTCGATACCGGTACGTGCTTCGTTCACCATCTGACCTACCTTTGGTCTGTCTTCCGGTGCAACATCCTTCATTCCCTTTAACAGACCAGACAACTGTCCTTTTTTACCGAGGAAAGCAACTTTAACATCATTAAGTTTGTCAATACCTGCTGCATCTTCAATTGCGGCAAGTGCCTGCTGACGAATCTGCTCGATTTTCTCTTTCATGATAAACTCCTTTATTATTTAAATTAATTTACTTTGGCAAAATGATGATAACGGTTCTTTATATTATAAAAACAATACGTCAATACCTTTTTATAACATAAAAAAGTCCCTTTTTAACCTAAATTAAAAAGGGACGAATAAATCCGCGATACCACCCTGATTCCTGAATATATGAAATACTCCATAACATATCCAGACTCTCATTAACGCGTAACGTGCGTGTACGGCATTCCTTATCTGATATATAATTTCCAATATATAGTCTCCGAAATGCAGCTCCAGTGTGGAAATTCGAAATATAACGGAGCCTTGAAGAACTTACAGCCGACGATTCTTCCTCTCTAACGGTACATTATAATTCTACTGTGGGCAAATGCCCGCACTTTCAACGCTTTTTCAATGAATAACATTGTAACGCAGGGAAAAATTAATGTCAAGAGGTATTTGGCACTTTACTCCCACTTAATTCGCCCTTCCATCATTAAAAGCTGCTGTCCTATTCTTGAAAACTCTCCAAGTACCACCTTTCTTCCTTCGGCTGTCTTGTACCAGTCTTCTTTTGAAATATCATCCACAACAACGGGATGTACAAAAATCTCAACCTCCGGAAACACCATAGAATAATATAGATAGGAACGTCTGGAATGATGTGCCTTACAGCACAGGATTGCTTTCTTTAAATGAATCCCCTGTTTTTTAAGTAGTTTCTTTGTCTTTTCTGCATTTTCTAAAGTATAGGTTGCCTCACATTCCTTTAAAATTGCATGATCCGGTACTCCATTCTGGAGTAAAACCGCTTCTAAAAAATCGGCTTCACAGGAAAAATCTGTTCCGTATTTTCGCCCTTCTTCTGAGACACCCTGAAAGCTCCCCTGCACTTTCGTATAGCCGCCTGATGGCAATAACAGCGGGGCATAACCTTCTTTATAAAGCTTTGCCGCCTCTTCCGTATGCTCCGGTCTGGCACACCCCGGAATAAATATCGCATCTGCTCTTTTTGTTTTATCTTCTAAAAATATATAATCCGTAATCTCCTGAATCTGTTTCTTATCCAAATGATACATTTTAATTCCTTCTGTCATTCATTATTTTCTAATTCTAAAATCATCTGTGTTAGAGTTTTTTGTTTTTCTCTTCCAGACTGTTGTCTTCTCTCATCTGCACTTCTTTATTATTTTTATTATTCTTTTTGTTATTCTTCCTGTCTGCTCTTTCACTCTTAGATTTCTGACGCATCTTCTCTGTCTGTGCCCTCTGCTGTCTGCGCCAGTTTGGACGAAGTGTACGAATAAGAAGATGATAATTATCTTTATTCTCTAAAAAATAGTTCACCTCAGCACCATAAAAAACCATAGACATACAAAAATACAGCCATAAAAGCAATATCATAATTCCCGCCATGCTTCCATAAATATACGAAAAATTCTTAAAATTATCCATATATATTGAGCAGCCTACAGAAACCGCCACCCAGCCAAGTGTGGCGATCAATGCCCCCGGAAACTGTCCACGAAAGCTTGAGGTTCTGTTTGGGATCCATTTATAGATTATCATAAATAATAAGGTCAGAAATACCAGAGAAAATAAAATCCTCTGGTGCATAAAATATCTCAAGATCGGAATCACAAACGGGAACTTCCAGCATACATAACGATATAAACTATTGCCAAATACCCACATAACGAGCATAACACTTATCATAAGTGCAAATAATAATGTATATACCAGACTAAACAATCGTATTACAAAATAATTCCTGTTCTCATCAATATCGTATACAGAATTCAATCCTATAACAATCGAATATACTCCACGGGAGGCAGACCACAGTGCCGCAATAATCGAAATCGCAGAGACTGTAGTTCCTGTTTTATGATATATTTCATTTACAATACTTTTAATCAATGACCCTTCCTCAAAAGAAATCATCCTTGTCAGTATCACTATAATGTCATCTTTTGAAAAAGGAATGTATCTGGTCAGGGTCAACAGGAAAATCATAAACGGAAAAATAGAAAGGAGTATAAAAAAGGCTGACATCGCCCCAAATGCTCCCACATGATCATCGCTGCATTTTTTCAGAAAATCCATAACCAGTTCGTATAAATCTTTAATCCTCTTCCTTGCTGGCATACCTTCTTACCTCTATACTTTTAATTCATACTCCTCCGATAGCCACATCATACCCGACCTCTTCATGATTCTAAAAGTGGTACTCCTGATCGTAACTATAAAAAGAAAAGCCGCCTCATTCACATGAGACGGCTATAAAGCATACACCCAAAATGCCGTAGCCTGCGATTTTGAGTCCTAGCCAAAGCCAGGTGGGTAACTTCAATTGAGCTTCTGACTTCCTCTCAAAAAGGGGAGGCCTGCCATCCCTTCAATGATTTAGTTTCCCGAGTTCAAAAATGTAGGTTCAAAATAGCAGGGGGTCTCGAACACTCCAGGCTAGTATACACATACTATAACGTAATTATCGGTAAATTTCAAGATAAAATTATCTACTTCACTGTAAAAATATTACTATACCATTTTCAAGGATGCCTCAGCATTTTCTCATAAACTCTTATTTAATCTAAATACAGCTTTCCATCCCTCACATGATAATCACGGTTTCTATGACGAAGTAACGTATGCCTCATATAGTGAAGAAGATAATCCTCTCCTTTCAGATCAAGCATAGTGAGAAGATATCTTGCCAGATAATCTGTCTCATCATCTATAAGCATCATATGCCTTCCGTTTAAATAGTATGCCAACGCACTGCCATCATTATACTGTTCTTTTAAATAATTTTTGCTGGCACTAATACGGTCAATAACCATTTCAGCCACATATTTTTTCGGCATCTTCATTCCAACGAGCTTTCCTCCCGTCGGATTCATACTATAATCAATCCAGTATTCAAAATGATGAAGATTCCTTCCTTTATGATGAAGCCAGCCTCTTGAGCAGGTTTTTAATTCCTTCTCTCTGTTAATCGGACTTCTGTCTCCCTGATAATAAATAACCCCCGAAATAAATTCTATGGGCGTATATTTTGATAAATCATGAAGAAGTCCCTGTTTATAAAGTCCCACCTTAAAACAGGTTTTCATCACTAACATTTTATGGTGGGTAATTGTATAAAAATGCCCTTTTAAATTTTTAAATATATTCATTATTCTACTCCTCCAAGCCATTCTCTTCTACAATTATACATCATTATTAAAAAAATTGAAAAAGAATTCTCCTCAACATAAATTAAGGAGAATTCTTTTTTAATCTGGAAAATTTTTTTATATTTACTTATTCACTTTAAACGTCCAAAACTTATTTAAAATAAAATTAAATGGTGTTGTAATGAACAAGTTAATTACTGGTCCGATAATCTGTGGCAGTCCCAATATACTGATTTCAATATATAATAAAACTTCCGTCAAGAGCAAACCCGTAAATGCATATGAGATATATGTTTTTATCAACGTATAAAGCCAGCTTCTCTTCCCACTTTCTTCTTGTTTAAAAACAAATTTATTATTCCAGTAAAAGGCATTAAATACACTGATTATAAATCCCATTACATTTGCCATATGATACGAAAAACCAATGTAAAGAAAGAAAGCGTATGTTATGTAATTCACCAGGAAATTAGTAATTCCTACTTCCACAAACCCAATAAACTGCCTCCAGCTTTCCCATTGCATTTTTGTCATTTCTTTTCCTGCTATTTTATATAAAAACTGCAGTACCGCTTTCGCAATAACTTCAATAATATTTTGAATTTTTCTCATACTATTTTTCCTGTTCTACATATTTTGCAAGAAATTCCTGTTCATACTCCAGCGGTTTTCTCGCCCTCTCTTTTATTCTCCTACAAGGGATTCCTACGTTAATGGTCCACTCTTCCAAATCTTTATTAATTAATGACATGGCTCCAACCGCCACACCTTCCCCTATAGTTACTCCCGGCAAAATTGTTGAACCTGTTCCAATAATAGAATGTCTCCCTACAGATACATCGCCCCGCTGCAGTTTTTTATATTCCTCCGGAACCATCGGATTCACCATAGATTCTCCCGAATAATCATCGCTCTCTGCATAAATAACGTTTCTTGAAGAAAGAGCCACAAAATCGCCTATCATAATTTGAGAATCTCCCGCAAACATTGACGCATATGCTGAAATATGAACATAGCTTCCAATTGTAATATTTCCACTAAGTATACAAAAATCATCAATCCGGACATTACTTCCAAGACTTATATGAGCGGCTCCATAAATACTACACTTACGACTGATCAAAACATTCGTACCATATTCTTTTAAACCCAGCTCCTGCAACTCCTGCTCTGTATAAAAGCTCGTCATTTTATTTTCCTTTCATTCCAATAATCACATCACAGATTTTGTCTACTTCCTCTAATGCTAACTCTGCATATAGCGGCAACGTAAGAACTCTCTTAGAAATCTTTAATGCAATTGGTGTTTCATTTACATCACATTGATTTTTATAACAATCAAAGGTATTTGTTAACGGATAGAAATACTTTCTGGAAAAAATATCCTGTTCCATTAATGCATCACTTACTTCATTTCTTGTAAAGCCAAATTCCCTTTCATCAAAAACAACCGGAAAATATGCATAATTTGATTTCACTTCCTTTTGAATTGGATTTAACTTAATTCCGGGAATATTCTCTAAACGTTCTCTATATCTTTCTACAACCTCTTTTCTCTTGCTGATTTCTTCATCAACATGTCGTAGATTACACAATCCCATCGCTGCCTGAAATTCATTCATTTTTGCATTGGCTCCGATTGCATCAACTGTTTCTGCATTTCTTATTCCGAAGTTTTTAAGACGATATAACTTCCGACCAAATTCAGGATCACTGAAACATACCGCTCCACCTTCTATTGTATTATATACCTTTGTTGCATGAAAGCTGAACATGGATGCATCTCCAAAACTTCCAACTCCTCTTCCCTTATATGTTTCACCAAAAGCATGTGCTGCATCATAAAATACTTTCAATCCATATTTTTTTGCCAGACGCTCTATCCCTTCAACATCGCAAATATTTCCATAGACATGTACCGGCACAATTGCAACTGTTTTATCTGTAATCAGGCTCTCTATTTTTGATACATCCATTGTATAATCATCTTCTCTGATATCACAAAAAACCGGCTTCATACCATTTCTTACAATTGCATGTGTAGTAGAAGCAAAGGTAAATGGAGTTGTAATAACTTCTCCTCCACTTATGTTCATCGCCTGAAGGCCAAGCTCCAAAGCCATATGCCCATTAGAAAAGAGCGACACCTGCTCTACCCCCAGATATTCCTCTAACTGCTCTGTTAACTTTTCATGCTTTTCTCCCATATTGGTAAGCCAATGACTATCCCATATTGACTTGATTTCTTCCATGTATTCTTCCATTGGCGGCATAGAAGATCTGGTAACTAAAATTTTACTCATTTTCATCCTCCAGACTTACTGTCACAGCTTCTTTACAAGCTTCTTCCATTTTTTCTTCACAATTTACTTCTTCTCTTACTACGCTTCTTGGCAATCCGCTTGCAGAAATATACAATCTGCCAATATATTCGCCCAAAAGACCAATACTCATAAGCTGTACTCCTGCAAAGAAAATAATAGTTATCATAATAGATGTCCAGCCCATCGCCTGCGTAGGACCTGTCAATCTCTGAATCAAAAGAACTATCGCTATAATAAAGCTTACCGCAGTAATTAAAGAACCAAGCTGAATTGATAATCGTAACGGCTTAATGGAAAAATTAAGAAATCCATCTAACCAAAGACCAAATAGCTTCTTAAAAGTATAGTTTGACTTGCCATTCGTTCTCTCTCGATGCTCTACCTGTACATTTGCCACATTTTTTGTTACTGCAAAAATCAGACCGTACAGATATGGATAATTATTAGAATATTTTATCATTTCATCCTTTACAAACTTTCTCATAACAAAAAAGCTGTTAATACGAATATCTTGAGGCTTTCCTATCATAATCTCTGTCATTTTATTATTGACCTTGCTTCCAAATCTACGGAAAGCACTTTCTTTCTGCTGCGGATATTTTGCAAATACTACGTCATAATTTCCTTCTTCTAATGCACCCAGCATATGCAGAATCTCATCTGCCGGCATCTGAAGATCATCATCCATCTCTACAACAAAATCTCCTTCTGCATATCGATATCCTTCCATTACTGCATTCGTCTGACCTGCATTTTTTGACAGATGAATTACTTTAATATTTTTTTCTTTTTTTGCGATTTTCTTAACCAGATTATAAACCCCGTCCGGACTAAAGTCATCCACAAGAACAACTTCATATGTGTATTTATCTGTTTTACTAAATGCATTCTTTATCTCTTCTAATACTGCTTCTATCGTCTTTTCAGAATTATAAAGTCCTATGACGATTGAGACTTTTTTCATTTCGCAACTTCCTCCAATCTATAATCACCATAACGCATATTATCACACATCCGGCTCCAAACATCACCAGACTGACGTTAAATCCTATCGGTCTGTAGACCAACTCTATCTTATGTTTACCTTGTCTCAGCGGAACGCCAGTAAAGCAGATATCTGCTTTATAGCTTTCTGCAAGCTGTCCATCAATATATACTTTCCATCCGGGATGTTTCAATAAACTCAGATAGAGGAATCCATCTTTCTTTATATCTACGGTGCCGGCAATCGTATTTGCACTCTGTCCTGTCATCGTAAAACGATTATCAGAAAGCTTCTGTGCCTGATTATCAAAACTATTCTGTGGCACAATATAAACTTTCAAATCATCATAAGTATATTCTCCACGAGTCGGAAATTCAATTGTTATTTTTCCATTACTTTTTTTGAAGTATCCTATATTAACAAGATAGCTGTCTCTTTCTGTTATTCCCTGTGCTTCACCCTCTGCATTTACAATTCTTTTACGAAGATTTCCAGAAGAAACAAACAACTCAAAATTCCCATATGGCTGATAATCAATATGATTCATCCGATATCTCGCCGTATCATACCTATCACTCAAACTATCTTTTCCCAAGTCGAGTTCCTGCAATTTACTAATAGAATATGCTTTTTTCTTTAATCCTGTAAATTCTACATAAACCTCACAGTTTTCATATTGTTTTGTTTCCAGTTCCAGCTTTGAACGAGAATCAACTTTAAAACTTTTTTTGTTTAACTTTACAGAAGAATTATCTGCGACTGTGTAGTCTGCTTCCTGTATATCCAGATCAGCTTCTTTCGTATTGAATTTAGCTACATCAAGCTTATCATAATCTTCATCCGAAACTACAGCAGTCTGCATCATAAGCTGTTCTTTTTCCAACGCAGAATATTTTTCAAATTCACTTTCCTTTATTACAGAATCAAAAACATAACCAAGCCCTGGATTATATTTCTGTTTTTGAACAGTCACACCTTCCCTCTTTGCTATTTTTTTATAGCCATAACCGGCATAAGATTTAATGCTTCCAGATTCATTCAGGAAATACTTCACTCCCTGAAGAAAATTCAAACGACTTCGATTGTCATTTGAATAAACACACATCCTTCTAAAATATCCGGCATTATTTCCCAATTGTTTATTATATTCTAATAAATTACTGTCTAGCGATGAAAGATATGATGAAAGTGAACGACCTCCCCAATAAAGAGATTCATTCGCCGGTGTACATGTATAAATATTTTTTCCAGCCGAATTCTTTATTCTCTCTACATAATCTACCCGATAAAAATCTTTATCAGCAGTATGATTCTCCGCCCTTAAAAGACTTTGAGAGTACAACTGCCAACTCTCTCCTGCATCCATATACTGAGCAAGCTGTCCGCTTGAAAACGGAGCAAAGAATAATAAATATGTTCCACCAATATTAACCATCAATAAAGTAAGTATTATTTCAAATCGTTGACCAATACATAAATAAAAAAGTACTGCACATAAAACACAAAACATACTTACCGCACAATTTACTTCCTGCACTGTGTTAAAAATAACATTTCCAACAAACAATGCTATAGTTATAATAACTAAGCTCACAATCAGGTATCGACTATTCTCTCGCTTTATCTCTGCTATATTCTCCAAACATTCTATTGATGCCCATACATAAAAAAATGCCAGAATATAACACCAGCGTCCCACAGAATAACTAAATCCATTCATGATTCTTCCCCATATTGGAACAATCGTCATTACAAAACTAAATAAAAAGAATAAAATCGGAACTTTTTTTTGTACATTTTTCATTTGAGAAAACATCAACGGAATTGTTAACAGCATTAATGCATTAACTCCTGTATAAGAATAGTTTCCTGAAACCTCCATACCTCCCGTCAGGCTTGGAATCCACCGAAGCACATCCTGAATATGTGGCAACAGAGAGGCGTCCACACCTGAAGTTTTCGCCGCATTCATCAAAGTGAAAATTACCGAGAAAATTATTGGAGCCGCCAAACATACTGAGATAAGTACATAGCCTATATATTTAAAAATCAGTACAAAAAAGTCACTGATACTTCTTTGCTTGCTTTCCTGATCCATAAAATATTTAACTAATATATAAAGGAATGCAAAAATTGCTGTCATATATGCAAAATAAATATAAGTTACAAGAGAAAACCATACACTGAAGATAAGCAGATACGGTTTTCCTCCATCATAGACTTTATCAATTCCCCATATAACAAGCGGAAATAAAATAAGCGGTACAAGAAAAAAGCCATGCCTTATAGAACCTACTCCCCAAAAACAAAATGCATAGCTCAATCCTCCTAATAAACTGAGATTTTCTTTTATTTTATGGTAACGAAGAAATCCCAACATTCCTAAACCTGCAACATATAAACGTAATATCACCGCCACACTATATCCTACATCAAGATATTTATCCGGGAAAAGAATTGCGATATAGTTAAACGGATCCATAAGAATTATCGCTAAATTTCCAATAGTATCACTGCCAATTCCTATATTTTGCGACCATAAAGAAATCCCTTTTCCATCTATTAAACTCATAACTATATTTTTTGTAATTTTCAGCAATGGGTAATGTTGTAAGAATGCATCTATATTTAATATAAACGTCTTTCCCATTAACAAAAAACTTCCAAATGCCACCAATGCTATTACGCAAAAGCACATTGTATACAGTAGTATTAGTGGTATTTTATAACGAAAAATCTCAACCTTATCTTTCATTCTTTCCTCCATTTTTACTTTTATGTACGTTCCCGGAAGCTCCCCATAAAAACGAATAAAAGCTTCCGAGAACATATCACTCTATTACTGTAAATATGCCTTCTTCAATGCCTGATAAGTATCCTCTCCATGATTCTCATACTGTGTAAAGAAACTATTAGAAATCTCCTTATATTCTTCAGGGATATTGTAATTATCCTCTACGATTTCTTTAATATTCGCTGCCAGTTCTTCTTCCTTGATCGCAAGCTTTCCAAATCCCTCTTCTAACGGAATATCAAGCGTACGATAGGTGTGCATACCTGAACAGAACTTGTCATAATCCGGCATGAAGTATAAAACCGGCTTTCCGCAATAAACAAAATCAAACACAAAGGAAGAGAAATCTGTAATACAGATCTTATAATCTGATAAATTAACTGCACTTGGTGCCAGGCAGATTCTATCTGTATCTATTTTAAAGAGATGTGCATAGCATTCAAAAATAGGATGCAGTTTAAAATCTAAATACAAATCATTATCTTCCAGCATTTTTATAAAATCCTTATCGTGGAACAGCTTATCATATTCCTGATAGTACTCTGATTTAAGAAACTTTCCTTCCTGCGGAGTCCATCTGTTGTTTGTAATATCCCCGATCAGATAGTGTCTCCAGGATGGTGCTAACAAAATACGATTCTTTGGTTTTGCTTCACGGTCAATATAGTCCATACGAACCATACCGGAATCAATAAATTCTTCTTCTCTGTAAGCATATTTTTCCAACATATTTTTCTTCTCAAATTCTGAAGATACTACAATCTTATCTAAAGCAATTCTGTCATTTCCATACTGCCACGGCAGGAATGCATGTAAAATACCATGCTGAAGATAAACTACTTTATAATGCCATAAATCTTTGAAATAGAGAGCCTCTTTATCATTAAACGGACAATAGTAATTACACTGTGCATATGCGGTCAGAATAACAGAGGACTGCATAAACAATTCTTTATGTTCGTCAGAGCCAAACTTCACCAGCTTATCCAGCTCCTCTTCCCTGAAATGGTGTCTTATCGCTTCAAATTCATTATCATAAACATAAAAACGCTCTACACCGTCATCTTTTTGCAGATCGTGACGGAACTGCATAAGTCCATTCTCTATATTTGTATTCGCATCGTTGTAAAGCCATATGTTTTTGTCCTGTGGAAGCTCCATATAATGTCTGCGTCGTTTAAGACAATCATCAAAATCATTCTCAGCTACTTCAATCGATTTCTCAGCCACCCTTATATTGTCAAAAAGAGAAGTTCCCGCCTTGAGTGTCTCCGCAAATTCTTCACTCGTACGCTTCTTCTGTCTTTGTTCTTCCTGATCTAGTTTTAATCTTTCTGTTAATTGTTCGTAGTATTTATCCTGCTCTCTCAGAGCCTTCGAAAGCATCTGTCCCTCCAGCTTCTCAAAGTAGAACTCCCCTGTTTCTCTCTTATAGGAAACACTATATCCATTCTTAATGACGGACAACAGTCTGTATTTACCGTTAAATAAAGAGTTTTTCGTATTTGTAAAACGAACCGGATAGAAATGATTATCTATTTTGCAGAGGAACTTTATCGTGTGAACCTTATCCATATCCCATTTTTCTACAAATCTTCGGAAGTCCGTTATTTTTTCTTTTGCGGCATTGTAGCTATATGTGGAATAGGTTGTGTTAAGCCTTCTTAAACTGGAAGCATCATCATTCTCCATTACCCATACTTCTACTTCTTTATAGGAACAGATTGGATGCTTTACAGCCGCATAAATCTGTATCATATTATCTTCAAAACTAAATTTCTGCAGATTCACTGTCACATAACGCCATACATTTATTCGTTCTCCGGCAGCAAATAGTCCAAAGCGGTCACTATCCTCTATAATATGGTAATTATCCTTTACCTTCATTTTAAGGAAATGATGTCTGTGATACAAATCGACATGTGGCATATCAAAAAGAACATCCACATCCATCTGCTCCACTAATCTTTCCACTCTTTTTCTGGCTTCTTCTAATTTATCTTCCGGATAATGATATGGATATAATTTATTCGCCCTGAACTTCCAGCTTAAATCATTCAATACGATTGCCTGTACATATCTTGGGATTCTTTTTCCTTTATACTCAGCAAAAAGCTGTTCATAATATTTTATTGAAGTTTCAAAAATATAATATGCATAAAAATAATTTGCAGTAATGTTATCGTTATTTAATGCATAAATATATCCACCTTCATTGCAACATCCGATTTTCAATTTATCCTTCAGTACATAGGTATTATAACAACTATCCTCGTGTCTGAAATCAGGTGTTGTGTCAAAATAAACATTATTCTCTAACCCTTTGTTTTTCGAAAAAACATTTACTCTGGTCTGTGTAATATAAGGATTAATTACCAGATCATACACACCGGAGTTCTGTATCAAATCATATCTGAAATGTTTCTGTATCTTTCCATTTCTAAGAATATCTATCTGTGGATAGGAAACAAGGTCTATCTCATCATAATGCTCATCAAAAAAATCAGCGATCTTATCTATGGTGTGTGGAAGAAGTGCATCGTCAGAATCTAAGAAGCAAAAATACTTACCCTGTGCCTCACGCATTCCTCTGTTTCTCGTCGCAGACAGCTTTTCATTTGGCTTATGAATCGCTCTGACATTCGGATACTTTTCTGCAAATCTGTCACAGATTTCTGCACTGGAATCCGTAGAGCCATCATTCACAAGCAACACTTCATAATCCTCTAACGGACCCTGCTGTGTTAAAACAGAATTAACACACCATTCCAGATATTTTTCACTATTGTATATTGGTATAATTACTGATACACGATATTTATATTCCATTTTCTCTCCTATATAATTTTACTCTTTATTTCTGTCTTTTTCAGTTATTTACACTCTAACGTAAAAATTTACGCCTGATTCTCTCCACAAATGAAAGCTTTCTTGTCTCAATTGTACTGTTACAGGTAATCGTCACTTCCATTCCTGTTGTCTGTATTACCTTTTCTTCCTCATGATTTTCCGCTTTCATCTTATCGTAAATAATACTTACCGGAAACTTATTATTTAAAATTTCCGCCTCAAAATAATACTCTCCGCTTTTACTATATGGCAATTTTAAAACATATTCTCTGCAATCCGATATTTTTTGTGGCGTTTTTCTATAGGATAACTTAGATTCCGTTGTTTGAAGCTTTATTGAATTTCCATTTTCAACCAAAAAGTAATCAATATTTATAAAACTGCTGATTGGATTCTGGAAAACTCCCCGTATCTCATACTCGCTTTTCGCTCCTCTTAGTTTTTTTACATAAAAACTGGATTTTTCCCAGGAAAACAGTTTATCTTCCCCATCATATAAAGCAAATCTTCCTGCATCAGAACGAACTGTCATTTTATTGGAACGGAATGTAAACAAGTACGCAATGTGATACGGTCCTATTTTTTTACTTCTTAACAGTGCTTTTACTTCTGCCAAATCCATTATCTGCTGAATTTTCCCTCGCAATACAGCTTTCTGTTCCCCTGTATAAGCTTCCGGTATCAAAGCATTCTTCATCAATATCTCATCTAAAGATTTTATCAATGCTACCTGAAACAACCACGGTGCATGGTTTGTTTCCATCTGCTTTTTACTCATATATTCTAAAAGGAAGTCATAATACTTCGTATATGCTTCATAAGAATTCACTTCTTCGTATCTATACGGGTCAAATACTCCCTTCGTATGTTTCTGGCACCCTGTTTTTGTATATCCAAAATAACCTTCTTCGCTAACTGCATCCATAAACAGCTTTAAATAGGCACATCTGGCTACCAGAGTTGTGTCAAATTTACAATATTCTTTTTTAATTAAAAAGTTAAATACTCCAGGCATAAATGTCTGTTCCAGCATTACATGATATAACCCCTCCTGCATATCGCTGGTATCTGCCTCATTCTGTGGAAAAAATGCGATATTTATTTTATTGTAATTGTCTGACAGCATCTCCCCGGCTGCTTTTACAGCATTTATATCCAGAGAATCGAATGCACTCTGCACATATACAAGCTCTCCCTGTGCCATTTTTGATGCCTGATTTAAAGAATGTAATATCCCTTTCCCATTTTCAATCACGGATACAGGAATTCCCTTCACCATATCCTTATCAAAATCTGTTGCTTTTTCTGTTACCACGATTAACTCACAAAAGCTTTTTGTCGTCTCTTTATTTAAAATATCAGCAATATTATCATGTATGTTTTCCTGAAAATCAGGAATAATCATACTAATCTTCTTTTCAATCATATTTCTTCCTTTCAATTTCTATAAAACTTCATAATATTTTATTTTATAATTTTCTCCCAATTCTGTCAAATCAGGAAATTTATTTATTATTCATGCACATTCTCTTCAAAATTCACTGTATCCCTCACCAGATATATTGGCCGTTTTCTGATTTCCCCAAGAATAACAGATAAATATTCCCCTATAATTCCAAGTAAGAAAAACAAGACAGCAAATAACAAACACATAACTACAATAATGGTTGTATAACCTCCCGGAGCTCCGATGTGTATCTTCATATAGATAGAATAGATAATGAGAAGTATACAGGCAATTCCCGCACCGGTTCCACAAAGTGAAGCTATTTTTAATGGTAAATCTGAATAGCTGATCATTGCCTTAACTGAGAACCGGAATAAATTACGAATGCCATATTTGCTTCTGCCTCCTGCTCTCTCCCCTGCTACATATTCTATTGTTGTCTTCTTAAACCCAATGCTTTGTACATATGCTCTTAAAAAACGGGAACTTTCACGAAAGTGCTTTTTTAAAACTTCTGCCGGTTTTTTGGTGACGGCAAAAAAATCTGAGGCATTCTCCTCAAAATGTGTTTCTGAAATACCATTCAATATTTTATAAAATAATTTTGACGTAATATTCTTAAAAAGCCCTGCACTTTTATTTGAGGTTCTAACCATGCTAACTACTTCATATCCCTGATGAAATGCCTCTACTATCTGTGGAATACATTCTACCGGATGTTGCAGATCTGCATCCATACAAATGATTCCATCTCCACTGCTATAGTCAATTCCCGCTATCATAGCTGCCTCATGCCCATAATTTCGAGAAAAATGGATTACCTTTACCTTTGTCGATTCCATTGCCAGACGATCCAGTATTGCCGGAGAGGCATCTCTGCTTCCGTCATTAACAAAAAGCAGCTCATAATCACAGGATAACCCCTCAACTACAGGCAGGATTGCCTGATACATTTTATCCAGAACAGTTTCTTCATTGTATACAGAAATCACAATTGATAACTTGTTAATTCTATTCATTGCCTGTCCTTTCTTTCTATTTTCTTTTTCTATAATAGCATTTCCAAAAAGACTTCGCAATCAGGCTTTTTATCCTCTTACAGCAAGAAGACTCCGACCTCTAAGGTGGGAGATGAATTGCGTCTGTTACCTACTTGATAGAGCATCCTGATTATAGTATAGTATCTTTAGTCAAATAATAAAAAATTGAGATACAATAAATTGAGATAATAACGCACATTTAGTACTCTTACTATACTATCATCTTGTGCTTGTGTTCAAGTATCG
>CAKREJ010000021.1 GCA_934317185.1 uncultured Anaerobutyricum sp.
TACTTCCGTGTGCTCCTCTTCCTTCTTCAACATAAAATACGAATTTGCTGGGATAACGGACGAAAAAGAAAAAAGAAACAGGTAACATCTGTGCCAGTAGTCGCTGCGTATGGAATGCTCACCGAAAAGGTTCGCATCCAATACTTGCTCCGAGGTCACATCTGCTACCTGCTTCTTTTTTCTTTTTCTGTCTGCCTACTCCATAAGTGAATTAGTATTTGATGCTGGGGTGAAAGAAGGGGGGGGTGAGCACGGAAGTGTGTGCTATATTTCGCATATTTTCTTTCCGGTACTGATTTAGTAAAAAGAGTAGACATTTTTTGTCTACTGGAGATTTTCACTGATTAATTTTCACAATCTTATGGAAATTCCCCACCAGCCTCTTCAACTAATTTGATACTCATCTTCAATTTAGGAAAAGATAGAACCGTAGAAAATAAAAAATCCTTATTTGAAAAGTTGACGAAAAAACAGAAAAATAAAAAAATATATAGTAGCAGATGTGACCTCGGAGCGAGTAAAGGATGTGAGCCTTTAAGCGAACATTCTTCATGCAGCGACTACTGGCACAGATGCTACTATATATTTTTTTATTTTTCGTCCGTCATGCAAACAAATTAGTATTTAAAGACATTCCAAAGCGTTCTAAATCAACTTTTCCGTCTTTTACTTCCACGCCGTCTTCTTCCAAACGTCGTGCCTGTTCTCCTTCTCCACCAAATACAAAGGCTCCTGCAAGTTCTCCTTTGGAATTCACAACTCGAAAGCATGGTATATTTTCCGGATCAGGATTTTTATGGAGGGCATTTCCAACTGCTCGTGCCATCTTCGGATTGCCTGCCATAGCCGCTACCTGTCCATAAGTTGCTACCTGCCCTTTTGGGATATGTTTTACTGCTTCATAAATTCGCTTTGTCGGACTGTCTGTTACAATCTCATAACTTTCTGCAATCATTTTCTTAATTTCTTTATCAGGTACCGTCTCATCAAGTATTATTGTATTCCAGTGGTTTTTATTTTGATGATAACCTGGAATTACCGACGGATATACTTCTCTCCAGAAATCTCTCCACTCTGGCTCTACTTTCACATTCAAACAGATAAATCCATCTTTTTCGAATATCCACAAAAATACTTTCTTGTTTTCTTTTACTCTGACAACCTGCCAGCTCTTATCACGAAATGGGGTTTCTACATAGGTTCCCTGAAAAGACAAACCATATTCGACCGCTTCTTTTCTTGTATTCATGTGACATCCTCCAATATTTTTTCTTTATTAATTAATATAAAAAAGATGTACGGACAGCTTGTTACCTTCCTGCCTTTCGTACATCTTTTTAATCTGTTACTTTATAGATATTGCTTTATAAACTGATAACCATTCACTGCCGCTGTAACCGGATCAGGATCCGCATTATATTCATGACCTAACACCCCATTATATCCTATATCATATAATACTTCTATACATTTTTTAAAATCAAAATGTCCATGTCCGGGATGTGCTCTGTCAGAATCAGATACATGAAAATATCCAAGTCTGTCTTTACATATCCTGATTGCTCTCTCCATATCTTTATCCTCTATATTGATATGGAAGGTATCCAGATGAATGGTTGCTCTCTTACTGTCAAATCGATTTACAAATTCTAATGTTTCGTCTGCGGACCATAAATAATCTGCCTGAAAACGATTGATTGCTTCTATAGTCAGATCGTTTCCAAACTTTTCGGCAGCTTCTATTACCGGTTGAAGAGATTCAAATAAAATATCTTTATATTTTTCTCTTTCCCTTGGATCTGGCAGTGGACCTTTCATAAGACCAAATAATACAACTGTATCGCCAAGTATATGTGCCACCTCTAAAAAATCAATCAATACTTGTTGTGCTTCTTTTCGTGCGAGTTTATCTAAGTTTGTCAAATAATGTCCATCGGCATAGCAAGCCATTCCTGTTCCGATTCCAGTTACTTTCATATCCAGTCTGTCTGCATATTCCTTAATCCGGTGATAATCATTCAATTTTGCATTTCTCATATGCATCTCCACGCCTTCATATCCCAGACGCTTCGCATGGTCAATACACTGTAAAATATCTCCTTTTAAAACGCATTGAGAATATGGTCCTACGCAATCAGATATTGTAATACTTTGAATCATCCTTCCACCTCCATTGAATTCCTTATTTAAAATTCTGGCATTAATTCCAATACTTCTCACAAACTGTATTTAAACGATTATAAATGTCTTTATCTCTATATGCTAAAAAAGCATCCCGAAAGATTTCGTACATTTCTGTATACATTTTGTAGTTATTCATATTTGGTGTAATCATTTCAGTTGGATGTACCATCGTATCTACTGCATCCTGAAGACTTTCAAAAATGCCCGCTCCACTTGCTCCAAGAATTGCTGCTCCTAAAACACCACAATCTGCCATTTTCAGACACTGTACTGGTCTTCCAAATATATCGGCAAGAATCTGTCTCCATAATGGAGATTTGGAACCACCGCCAGAAAGCCTTATAACATCAAATGGTCTGCCGAGAACTCTTTCCATTGCTTCCACGATCATTCGAAGTTCATAGCCACCGCCTTCTAACACTCCTCTTGCCATATCTGCACGATTATGTGCGAGTGATATTCCAAGTGAACCACCTCTTGCATTATCGTGATAATATGGAGTTACCTGACTGGAGAAAAATGGGAAGAAAATGTATCCTCTTGAACCTGCCGGAGATTTGGCTGCCTCCATACATATAATGTCATAAGGATCAACATCTGTCGCCTTTGCTACGGTAACTTCCGGTGAGCCATAAACATCTCGCCACCAGCGAAGTGCCACACCTGTCGCATAGGCAAGTCCTTCCATATCCATATGTCCCGGTACAGCATGACCGCTGAAAATCACTTCATGTGCAGGGTCTTCTTTTACACCATCTACCGCTGCAACCATTACAGAGGCGGTTCCGATTGTAATTTCTGCGGTTCCTTCTTTAGTTACACCACAGCCTATTGCTGCACACTGTTGGTCACCACCTCCGACACAAATTGCCATTCCTTCTGCAAATCCGGTAAGTTCTGCTGCTTTCTTTGATATGGTTCCTACTTGTCTTGCCGGTTCTTTTACTGGTGGAAGCTTATCAATATCAAAGTCAATCGCATCTAACAATTCCTTAGACCAGTCTAGTGTGGCTACATCCATCATTCCATTTAATGCCAGAGATGCCGGATCAGTAAATAATTCTTCTGAGCCAAGTTTATGTAACAGCCATTCCTGTGCATTGACAAATTTCCATGCTTTTTCATAAAGTTCTGGCTGATGATCTCTGACCCATTTATACTTTGCATAAGACCATGCACCGCTCACCGGTGCACCACTAATCTTATGATAACGCTCTACACCGATATTTTCTTTAATCCACTCTACTTCTTCTACGGCACGTCCATCACTCCATACAATCGAATTATGCAATGGCTCCCAGTTCTCATCAATCGCAAAAAATGTTCCTCTCTGACTGGAGATTCCTACAGAACCTATTTCTTTGGGATCAATTCCTGCCTTTGCAATCGCACCTTTTACCGTGTGGCATAAAGCATCCCAAAGACAGTAAACATCCTGCTCTACCCAGCCTACTCTTGGTGTAATACATGGGTATTCTTCATAGTCTTTTCCGATTGCCTGTCCCTGTAAATCAAAAATAATTGTCTTTAATCCCGTTGTTCCTGCATCAATTCCTGCTACATATTTTATCATGGTACTCCCCCATTCATACATTGATAAAAAGGTTGCCAATTCCCTTCTCCATTAATCGGCAACCTTTTTATAGTTTAAGTCCGACAGCAATAACACAACTACACTAAAGAATATTTAAAACACCATCTAACTCATGCGTGCTCCTGTAACATCTAAAATCTCTCCGCTGATATAACTACCCATATCAGAAGCAAGAAACAGTACAGCCTTTCCGACTTCTTCTGGCTCTCCCATTCGTTTCATAGGTATTGCTGCCATTTTCTTTTCATATTGTTCCGGTGTCAATGTACTATAGTTTCGTCTGATCATATCTGTAGCTATCGTTCCTGGTGCGATTGCATTTACTCTGATGTTATACTGGCCAAGCTTCTTCGCCGCAAACTTTGTAAGAGCGATAATTCCGGCTTTGGATGCACCATAATCCGGTCCTGTGTTTCCGCCAGTAATTCCGGCAATTGAAGATGTATTGACAATGCTTCCATAGCCTTGCTTTTTCATAATCTCACTACAATATTTCATTGTAAGGAATGTGGATCTTAAATTGATTGCCATTACCTTATCCCATTGCTCTACTGTTGTATCCTCCAGATTCCTCATGTAAGAAACACCTGCAATGTTTGCCAGAATATCAATCTTACCCCAGTTGTCCATGCAAACTTTAACGGCTTCTTTGATTACTTCTTCCGAAGACGCATCTCCTATCACAAGCTTTACGTCTACCCCCATAGACTGTAATTCTTTTTGTGTTTCTTCTGTAACGGCATCTTTTTGAATATCCACTATGACAATTCCCATCAAATCAGCTTTTGCCATCGTTAATGCTACTGCTTTGCCGATTCCACGCGTCGCCCCTGTAATCAGACAAACCTGTCCTTTCAGTGATATTTCAAACATACTTAGCCCCCTTCTCCTCTACGATAATATGCAGCGATTATTTATATTCTCTTATTTTCTCCAACATATCAAAGGTTGGCTTCATATCTTCACGAACCAGCTTATTCTGCATATTGTATATGCTTCGATAATACTCTGTATTTTCCGGATTCGGTGTATATACTTTCTTTACTTCCAGCCAGGAGTTGAAGGAATCTTTCAAATTATCAATATCACCCACCGCATAGGCAGCAACAACAACATTCGTCATAACTGCTCCACCTGCTTTTTTCAGAGTGGTAACTGTACTATTTAACATATCTGCTTTAATCTGATTCCATAAATCACTGCGGCTTCCACCTTCTGTTACTGTGATCTTATCCAAAGATACTCCGCCTGCTCTATATACATCTGTTACACTAATATAATCATAACCGATTGCTTCAAGAACAGCTCTCCACAGCACTTCCTGATTTGTATCCATTGTCATATTTAAAAATGCTCCGCTGGCATTTGCAAAATCACCATATCCTCCTGTCAGATATGGAAGGAATAATACTCCATTAGAGCCAGCCGGCACTTCTTTTGCTTTTTCGGAAAGAATATCGTAATATTCTCCATCGCCTTCTTTATCACAGATATTATCTCTGTACCATCTTAAAGATAATCCTCCGGTTCGGATATAACCCCAATAAAAATATGTATTTTCCATTGTTCCACTGTTGAAAATAAGACCAGATTCCGGAGTAGATAACTCTGGCTTAATTCCGTCTGTAGATACACAGAACATCGCACAAGTTCCTGCTACATCCGCTGCCTGATTCACTTCCGTAAGACCACATCCAATCATGGACTGCATCGTATCACCAGCTCCACCACAGATAGGTGTTCCAGGCATAAGTCCTGTAAATGCTGCATTTTCTTCTGTAAGTCCACCAATAATATCCCACGGTTTTACAATCTTTGGCATATAGGAAATGTCAATACCTAAAATATCAAGCTGTTCCTGTGACCATTCTTTTTTATATACATTGTAACCCAGGCCCCAGCCACTCATAGCACCCCAGTCGATGAATGCATCTTCTGCTTTTAAACCGGCCAATCTGGAAAGAACATATGGTGCGTTATGCATGAACTTCTTTCCTTTTGCTTTAAATTCTTCATTATTTTTCAGGAACCATCTTGCAAACATTGCCGGGAACATACAGTTTGGTACAGCATTTCCTGTTTCACGAGCCCATATATCTAAATTCTTTGCTGTCAATTCTTCTGTATCCTTCTGTGTTCTTGAATCAAGATAATTAATATATGGTGTTATAGCTGCTCCGCTCTCATCTACACCTACAATACCACAAATAATTCCATCTCCAAAAATAGCACGTATCTCTGATGGATCGATTCCTTTCTCTTTTGCTACATTAACAACATCTCTGATTCCTTTTTTAACTGCATCAAGATATTCATCCACATTCATCTGCACCCATCCAGGATGTGGATATTCAAAAAAAGTAGGATAATTTGCTTCTGCAATACATTCCATCTCCAGACTGTACATTACAACTTTTACACTCTGTGTCCCCGCATCAAAGCCAATATAGTATTTACCCATGTATACTCCTTTCTACTATATCAATAGTTACATAAATATATTGTTGACAAGTTACCTTCTCCCTGTGTTATTACACTGATAACACGTTAATACCTCTTTCTATTTATAATACTATTTTATTGATACAGTAGCAATATTGAAAAAATTTTCAATCCTTCTTTCTATTCTTCTGTCTTTTTGTATATATTTTTATTATTTTCTGTCTTTTTTATTTATTACTCCTTTTTCGAGCAAAATTTCTATTTTTTTCATAATTATGCAATCTACTTAATCAACTACTCTCAGGCAAAAAAGAAGAAGCTGCCGCTGGCAGCTTCTTCTTTGGGTTTTACTTAGGCTTTGTCATTATCCTGGCATATTTAATATGTATTAATTATTGTATAACTTAATTAATAAGCGGGGAATTAAATTGCATATAATCCTTTACTGTGATCTTCTCCATAAATACCCCATTTCTGAATGGACCATGTAAGCTCCGGACTGTTCTTTGCAGCTTCTCTTAATGGAACATCATTCATGCAGGCATCAATCGCTTCTCTAAATGCTTTTGCTCCGGCTCTAGGTCCCATTCCATGACCGTGGATACCAGCACCTACACCTAAGAGAATATCATTTCCTGCGTCCTTCATAAATCTTGGCACAAGTCCAGGTACAACTCCGCCTCCTACGAATGGGAGCATTGGCTTAAGATCATAGAATTTAGCTTTTGTAGTAATCATATTAATAATATAATTATCAAATGTATTATCAAATTTACCGTATGGAGGCTGTGTAAGGTAAACATCACATCCTGCCATTCTACAAAGCTTAGTAACAACTTTGGAACTCATACCCTGATAAGGTGAACAGGTAAATGCTCCATTAAAGCAACTATGTCCAAGAATCGGAACGGTGATATCCGGATCTTCTGCGAGCATTCTTACTGCGGAATATCCAACACCATGTACATCTAACATAATACAGTTACCGCCATTCTCAATAACTGTCATCGCATTGTCTTTTAATCTTGAGATTTCGTCTGTAATGTTACAAGCATAAAGAGTTTTCTCTCCCTTAATTTCTTCTGCTCTGTGAGCAGCATCCATATTTGCTTTTACTCTATCTGCTAATTTATTGAAAGAACGATCTCCACCGATTAACTCATCGTCTTTAATAACATCTACACCACCTGCTGCTGCTTCAAAGAATAACTTAGCACCTACATCTGGTGTATATCCTGTACAAGGCTTAATCATATTATTTAATAATGGACGATCATATGCTCCTAAAATATCTCTGATTCCCTGAATACCAAACTTTGGACCCTGGAATTTATCAACAAATTTCTTAGGGAAATCAATATCTAATAATTTAAGGTATGGCATTGACATAATATTTCCCATAATAGAACCAATCAATAATGGAATATTATCTTCGATGTTTGCTACTGGATATCCGATGCGGATCACATAAAAACGAAGTCCGTCAGGAGCAACCTGTCTATCTACATTTGTCTGATTTTCGAATGCCGGAACTTCATAAATTCCAATGATTTTTGAACAATATTTTGCTCTCATTTCATCTGTTTCTTCCGGAACATCGATCCAGGAACCTGTTGTCTGTTCAATACCGATACTGGCAGCTTTAACAATTGCTTCTTCTTCTTTTGTTGCACCGATCAGATATGTTCCTACACATAAATCGTTCATGTCACATCCTTCATATAAAGGATTTAATAATGGGCTATACATTCTGTCCTGTTGAATCATTTTGCTACCTCCTAATACTTTAAAATTAATAATTATTGTTTTCTCTTTTCTATGACTTTATTATAAATTCTTCTCTGATTGAAAACAAGAAGGAAAATATTTTCTGCCCCCTGATAATATTTTCATAGGAATGTTTTCAACACCTGCAAAACACCATCCTCCTTCATTGGTGGTGCGATAAAACGAGCTGCCTTGCATACCTCTTGTCTGGCATCACCTACAGCATAACTGTAGGCTGCATTTGCAAGCATTTCCAAATCATTAATATTATCTCCAAAAGCCACAGTCTCTTCTTTGCCAATATTCAAATACTTCTGTACTCTTGCAAGTCCATTTCCTTTATTTGCTTCTAAATTCATTATATCCATAAAATTATGACCGGCACAGACAAGCTGATGATCACTTCCCCATTTTTCAGAGAACTCTCCTTTTGTTGCCTTCTCTGCATCTTGCGGATGATATACGGTATATTTTAATGCAGGGATTGTTACCTCCATTAAATTTTCCACTAATTCTCCATTGTAATGCATAGATTCTGTCATAATCTTATAAATCTCTTCTCCTCCTTTTTCAAAATATGTCTTTCCGGAACTCTGCCACACGCACTGACACCCTTTTAATTTTCTCGTATCTTCTACCAGAGCAAAGCAATCTGTCAAAGACATGGCATCCGTATATAATTCTTTTCCCTTATATACTCCTCTGGCTCCATTGTCCGACAAAAAAAGCATTCTATCTTTTACGGGAGCAAAGAGTTTCTCCAGGGCATCACAGGGTCTGCCGCTTGCCGCACCAAAAATGATTCCATTATCCTGTAATTTTGCAATAACTTCATAATATTCTTCATTAATGCTGGCTGTACTCACAGGTCCCAGCGTCCCATCAACATCTGTTACTATTAGCTTTATTGTTTTTTTATCTACTGACATAATACATCCCTTGTTGCTACCAGCTTTATACCGGTTCCACAAAAGTCTTCACAGATAACATCGCCAACATTAACCGGTGCTTTTACTGTAATTCGGCAACTTTCCTTTGCACATTCCATTAACATATTTTTCGGTACAGATCCGGCTGTTTTTACGGGAACTAATGCGAATTCTCCATTATCTACTTTGACCGTAGAAGTAAATACACGAACTGGTGATGTAAACTCATTCCTTGCATAGCTCTCACCGTTTTTACATCCAAATCCTTCTATATTTGTAATTGTCTTATCTTCATATGTTACCGTAATCGGACACCCTTTTGGACAGCCGATACAGATGATTTTCGTCTGACCCATAATCATTCCTCCTGTTTTTCAACAGACACGGTAAGTTCATGCACTGTGTCCGTAAGTTTCATTAACGGTATACTAAGTGATACCATTGAACCGGGTGCAATCGTATCTTTTTTAAACTTGGCAATCAAATTATCTTCATTATCTTTTACTACCATGAGAACCTTCTCATCCGGCTTTCTCACACGCATGTATAATTTAACAACCTTTTCGTCCGGATTAGCATAATCAATTCTTTGTGGAACAACATAACCGATGTTCTCTCCAGGCTGTACTGTTATTGAGTTTGCCCGTTTAACCAATTCTCCGTGAATATATTCTGCTGCGGCTTTTCCGGCAATTTCTGCTTCTTCTGTTACATTATCAACCAGATCGTGTACCTGTAATACATTTCCACATGCAAAAATCCACGAAATGTTTGTAAGTCGTTTTTCATTTACAGTTGCACCTTTTGTAACTTTATCAAGTGTAACACCTACACTCTTTGACAATTCATTTTCAGGAATCAATCCTACGGAAAGAAGAAGCGTGTCGCAAGGTACATAAACTTCTGTCTCCGGAATCGGGTTCTTTCTCTCGTCAACCTTTGCGATAGAAACACCTTCTAATCGTTCTCTTCCATGAATCTTTGTTACAGTATGGCTTAAGTAAAGTGGTATTCCAAAATCATCAAGGCACTGTACTTTATTACGCACAAGGCCGGATGAAAATGGCTCTACTTCACAGACACATTTTACATTGGCTCCTTCAAAAGTCATACGTCTTGCCATAATAAGACCAATATCACCAGAACCAAGAATTACTATTTCTTTGCCCGGAAGATAGCCATTCACATTGACATATCTCTGAGCTGCTCCCGCTGTCATTACACCAGATGGTCTGTCACCAGGAATCGTAATTGCCTCTCTTGTTCTTTCACGGCATCCCATCGCAAGAATACACGCTTTTGTTTCTACTTCAAACAGTCCGTCTACACCATTTTGTGCAATAATTTTTTTATCCTCTGTGATGTCTAAAACCATAGTATCCGTTTTTACATCAATATCACTTGCCAAAACCTTTTTGGCAAACCGGGTTGCATATTCCGGACCGGTCAGTTCTTCTTTAAAATACTGTAATCCAAATCCATTATGGATACACTGTTCGAGTATACCTCCAAGCTTGGAACCCCTTTCACAGACCAGAATCTTTTCTACATTATTTCTTCTGGCTTCTAACGCTGCTGCTAATCCCGCAGGTCCGCCACCTATGACTACAAGATCATAAGATAACTTTTTCATCGCTGCTTCCTCCTTCCTGTAAAGCAAGCTCTTTCGCCTGCATAGAAAGTATGTAAGAAGATTTACCCTTCTTTGTAACTTCTAATGGAGAGATTCCTAATTCCTTTTCAAGAATTCCTACAACTCTTGGTCCACAGAATCCACCCTGACACCGTCCCATTCCTGCACGAACTCTTCTCTTTATTGCATCAAGATTCGTTGCCGGGATCGGTCTTCTTATTGCATCAAGGATTTCACCTTTACTTACAGTTTCACAACGACAGATAATCGTTCCATAGTCTGGATTTTCCTCAATATATCTTGCTCTTTCTTCATACGGAAGCTCTCTTAAAAGAACCGGCTTTGGTCTCTTTGGATTATAATTATCCTTAATATTAAAGTTAAGATCTTCTCCTACTTCTCTTACGAGATCCTCTACCATATCCGCAATCGCAGGAACAGAAGATAATCCCGGAGATTGAATACCAATAAGATTGATCATTCCACGAATGGTTTTAGAATGTCCGATAATAAAATCTTCTGTATTCGATACCGCTCTGTTTCCTGCAAATATTGTTGTAACATCACCCATACGTGGAAGCTCTGGATAATATTTGTGAATTGCTTCTGCATAAATGTGATTCAATGATTCAAGATCAGTTGAAAGGTCATCCTTGTCCTCATGTAAAATCGCATTAGAACCACAAAGAATATTTCCTTCTGTTGTCGGCAGCATGATCAAGCCTTTCGAAACTGCCGTAGGGGCTGTGTAGATCGGTCGTCTGATAAAATCCCCATACTGTTTATCATACAGGAAATAAACACCTTTTCTTGGTTTTACCGTATAATCTACATGTTCCACCATACCGGCAACTTTATCTGAATAAAGACCTGCCGCATTGATTACAATCTTTGCTTCAATCGTTCCCTGTGTTGTGTCAACCGAAACAACTCTTCCGTCTTCAGAGTTGATTCCTGTTACCTCGGTATTTAATAATACCTTTGTTCCATTAAGTACCGCATGTTCACCAAGTGCGATCGTCAGCTCAAAAGGATTTAACACACCGGTATTTGGATTAAATAATGCAAACTTCGCAGCAGGATTCATATGCGGTTCTAATTCATGTAATTCTTCCTGGCCTACAATTCTGACTCCTCGAATTCCATTATCCGCACTCATCTCAAATTGATGATGAATAGCCGCCCAGTCCTGTTCCTCAAATCCCGGAAGAAGAGAGCCACATATATTCAAGTCAAAATGCAGATCCTTTGCCAGCTCCTGATAGAGTTCCTTCGTTGCCTTTAAAACCATCTGTCCTTTTAGTTTCGTTTTGTCGACATTGTAACCATCGTGTAACATAGAGGAATTTGCTTTACTTGTTCCCATACACACATCTGCTTCTTTTTCCACCAGTGTAACATCAAAATTATACTTACATAACTGATGGGCAATTCCACATCCTATTACTCCGCCGCCAATAATCAACACATCTGTTTTCATATTTGCGCCCCTTTCTGTTACGTTATAAGTTCTTTTTTACCTAAATTTATTATACTTTTTTGCATTTCCATGTGCAATAATGAAAAAATTTTCCATCCCTATGTAATATTTTCAGAAAAAAAGAACTACTGTACAACACATTTTATGAATTGTACAGCAATTCTTTTTTTACTGCTTCCTTATCCTGCGATCATATTGTTTTGAAAATTTGGAAATAACGATGTAATGATTCAGGGATTTCTCATTAATAAATCTGTTTTCTCCAGACTGCTTTTATCTTATTACTGTTTTGCCTTCTTACTCCAAACCATAAGAGACTCTACACAGTTAACCCAGCCGGCATAAAGTTCTTCTCTTTCTTCTTCCGGCATTTCCGGATGGAAAAGACGATCAATCTTACGACACGCAAGAATCTCTTCTTTGTCTTTCCAGAATCCAACTGCAAGACCTGCCAGATATGCTGCTCCGGCTGCTGTTGTCTCTACACTTACCGGACGTTCTGCATCTGCACCTAAAATATCTGCTACAAACTGTGCTACGATATTATTGTTTGCTGCACCACCATCGATACGAAGTAACTTAATAGGGGCACCTGCATCTTTTGCCATTGCGTTTGCAATATCTCTTGTCTGATATCCAAGAGAATCCAACATTGCTTTAATTACATCATATTTATTAGCACCACGATGCATACCGAAAATAGTTGCTCTCGCATAGGAATCATACCACGGTGCTCCTAATCCTGAGAATGCCGGAACGACATATACATAACCTCTTGGAAGCTTTGATTTTGCTGCATAATATTCAGAATCCGGTGTGGAATCAATCATATCCATCTCATCTCTTAACCACTGAATAGAAGAACCTGCATTATATACCGTTCCTTCATAGATGTACTCTACCTTTCCATCTAATCCCCAGCCGATGGTTAACAGCAGATTATTCTTAGAAGGAATTGGTTTTTCACCAATGTTCATTAACATACATCCTGCTGTTCCGTAAGTCATCTTACACATACCCGGTTCGAAACAACACTGTCCAAACGTTGCAGACTGCTGGTCACCAATACAACCTGTAATCGGAACAGCTACTCCTCCAAAGAAATCCTTTCTTTCTATTGTGCAGAAATGTCCACTACTCGGAAGTACCGTCGGGCACATTGACTTTGGAATATTAAAAAGCTCCAGCATATCATCATCCCACTCAAGCGTATGGATATTAAATAACTGTGTTCTTGATGCATTGGAGTAATCTGTAAGATGGCACTTGCCTTCCGTCAATTTGTACATAATCCATCCATCGATATTTGAGAAATAAAGCTCTCCCGCTTCCGCTTTCTCTCTTGCTCCCGGAACATTATCAAGAATCCATTTAATTTCCGTTCCTGAAAAATATCCATCAATAAGCAGGCCGGTCTTGTCAATAAACATCTGCTCTTTTCCTGCTGCTTTTAATTCATCACAGTATGGAGCTGTTCTTCTGTCTGCCCAGCCAATCGCATTATATACCGGTTCACCGGTATTCTTATCATAAACTACTACTGTCTCTCGCTGATTTGTAATACCCGCTGCTTTAATCTGCTTTGGATCAATTCCTGAATCAGCAACAACTTTGTTGATAACTTCCTTTGTGGTCAGCCAGATTTCTTTTGGATCTTGCTCTACCCAGCCTGGCTGCGGATAATACTGTGCAAACTCTTTAGAACACATTGCTATGATTTCACTATCCTTATTAAAAAGAACCGCACGTGCACTAGTAGTACCTTCATCGATCGTCATGATATATTCTTCCATTTTACCCCTCCCAATACATATAAATTATTCCGTAGTCTCAGCCCTGTACAGTTCCATAATTCTCTGTCCAAGCTGATAGTCAATAATTAACACATCAATTAACTTCCCCTTGAGAGCACTTAAAACCGTATGCGCCTTATATCCCCCTGACGCAATGGTAATCTTCGTATCAATCTTTTTAAATTGCTCGAAATCAATAGCTATCATTCTGTCTGCAATCTCTGTCTTGCATTCTTTTCCTTCTTTATCAAAAAAACGTAAGGCAATATCTCCTACCACGGATTGTTCCTGCAGCCAGCCTAACTCTTCCTTACTCATAAATTCCTGCTTCGCCAGAACGGAATTTAATTCAGGATAAAATGAACCGGTTCCGCTAATTGAAATATTTATATTTTCAAACATCTGAAAAACTTTTTTATTGTTTTTCTCCTGCTTGATAATATCTGCTGCCTTCTTACTGCTCATTAGAGCTTCGGTAAGTAAATAATAATGCGTTCCTGAAAAAGCCTTTGCCATTCTCAATACTAAAGTCCGCACATCTAACTCATTCCTGCAGCATGCAATACTCCCATGCAATGTCACAAAAGCCGCATCTACTTTTTGTGCAGGATTTAAGTAATTAATAAGACGGTAAATCGTACTTCCCCAGGTAACACCTAAAACATCATTCTTTTTTATGATTCTCTGTAAATATCTGGCTCCTTCCAGTGCCACCAGCTTTTTGGCACTTTCTTCATCGCTTAAATAGTTTCCATCCTCTGCCTCTACCGCCAATCCCGGTGCAATAATAACATCCTTAAGTCCGAATGTATCTTTTAACTTCTTCTCCAGTGAAATACATTCTACATAAGGATCTCTTATTACAAACTCTACAATCTTTTCCTGTTTTGCTTTTTTTAACATTCTTGAAACTGTAGTAACAGATATTTGTAAAGCTTTTGCGATCTCATTCTGAGAATAATTCTCCATATAATACATATAGGCAATTTTTATTACCAAAAAAGCAGATTGATTATACATATCTACAGTCACAGCTAAGTCTCCTCTTCATGTCAAGTAATAATCACTAATCATATTTCTATAGTATCCCTATTTTTTGTCAATAACAATAATGAAAATTTTTTCCCTCCTATATATCATGTCATATTATATAAATGCCCACAAATTTTCTAAAAAATTTGTGGGCATTTTAAATATAACATTATAAATTTACTCTGTCAAATATTTGTCCCCATCTGCAAATGGTGCACAAGCTATAATATACTCATTATAGTCATCGGTCGGATTAGATACCTTATGAAACTCTCCCGGTTCAATATGAAACATCTGTCCCTCTTCCACAATCGTTATAACTCCATTGATTTCTACTTTGAGCTTCCCTTTAAGAACATAGAAATTCTCTTCCATTATCCGGTGTACATGAGGTGTTGCCACCTCTCCCGGACGTAACTGACACAATCCAAAGTTTGATCTTGGTCCTTTCATTAAATATTTGGGACCATGATCTCCATGACGATATTCTTTGTCTTTAGAATCTACCAAATACATATAATATTCCCTCCTCTCATAGAGTAACTACGTATACATTTTTATTTTAATACACCTCTTTGTTATTTTACAAGATTGAAAAAATTATTCCTCTTTTCATTTCCCTTACTACCCAGAATTAGATATACCTTCCAAAGATTAGCTTGCAGTTTTTTATCTAAACTGTTATAGTGGAGTAGCTATTACAAATTACAACATGGGGGTTTTTATATGACAGATTTTCTTGTAAACAGGTTTGTAAAAAACAGTGCAGATATAGAAAGTACAGAAGTCCGAACTCGCTATGGTATGCTTGCCAGCGTTGTTGGGATTTTTTGTAATGTCTTGCTGTTCTCAGCAAAGCTTACTATTGGACTTATTTTAAGTTCTCTTGCTGTTACCGCAGATGCCTTTAACAATTTATCGGATGCCGCTTCTTCTATTATTAGTTTTATCGGCGTAAAGATGGCAGGAAAACCTGCAGATGCGGAACATCCTTTTGGACATGGAAGAATTGAATATATTGCCGCTTTGATCGTGTCTTTTCTTGTTATTGAAGTGGGCTTTACTTTTTTTAAAAGTTCGATTTCAAAGATATTACATCCGGAAGAGATCACTTTTGATCCTGTGCCATTTGTTATTCTTATTTTATCAATTCTAGTCAAGCTGTGGATGGCATTTTTTAATAATAAGCTTGGCAAAAGAATCGATTCTAAAGTTATGCTTGCAACTGCGGCAGATTCTCTCGGCGATGTTATTACAACGAGTGCTACTGTAATTTCTATCATTATCTGCCACTTTACATCCATTAATGTCGATGCGATTGCCGGTCTTATTGTTTCTGCTATTGTTATCTGGTCCGGTATATCTATCGCAAAAGATACTTTGGAACCTCTAATCGGTGAACGTATCCCTGCTGAACTTTACCAGAAGATTACAGATATTGTAGAATCCTATGAGGGTATTGTCGGCACACATGATCTGATCGTCCACAATTATGGGCCGAATCGAAGTATGGCAACCATTCATGCAGAAGTACCGAACGATGTAAATATCGAAGTGTCCCATGACATCATTGATAAGATCGAGCGTGATGTGAAAAAAAATTTAAATATTCTTCTCGTAATCCATATGGATCCGGTCGAAATGCGTGATGAAGAGGTACTTTCCCTTCGTGAAAAGACTTCTCGTATTGTTCACGCACTTGATCCTGAATTGAATTTTCATGATTTCCGTGTTTTAAAGGAAAGGGCGCAGCGGAATCTCATTTTTGATCTGGTGGTCCCTGATTCCTATTCTGAAAAGGATGCAAACCGTGTCATGCACCAGCTTGTATCTCTTCTTCATGAGATGGATGAAAATGTAGAATGTATTATTACATTAGACAGAAGCTTCGAGGCACCAGAAAGCTAAAAAGGAGGCATTATTTTGAAACTTTATGAATTTCCAAATGGAGATACCATACATAAATACAAAAAGTCTATTGTTATTCTTTTTAAAGGACAACGAAATGTCCTGAGTACCGGTCCAAATAATGGAGGATTTACAACAGATTTATCTGCTGTTTTTAATAATGATGCCAATCCCGGTTCCGGTATGGGGATTAAACTTCGGGCAGATACTTATCGGGAGCACATGGATATTTTGGCAGAGGAAGACTTAGGACTTGATTCTTCTGCCTGTTCCGGTCTTCTGACTGCTGCAAGCATGGAGAACGCTGCTATTTCTACACTCTCCTATGAAGACTTTTCCGTCACAGCTATTACTACTGCAGGTGTACGAAGTAACGGAGGTCGTATCGGAGATCCGGCTTCCTGGCATGAAAAGTCAGAAAGTTCCTTTGACGATACTACTCCAACCGGCACCATCAATATTCTTCTTTACATTAATGCCGATCTGAAAAAAGAAGCGATGGCTTCTGCTCTCGTCTCCTGTGCAGAAGCGAAGGCTGCTGCTATGCAGGAGCTTTTAATTTCCAGCCGATATTCCTGTGGAATTGCTACCGGAACCGGTACAGATGGTGTCATCATTATAGCGAATGCCGAATCAAACACTCATCTTACGAATGCCGGAAAGCACAGTAAACTTGGAGAATTAATTGGACGTACTGTAATTACCTCTATCAAAGAAGCACTCAGGCTCCAGCAGGGAATCACTACACACTCACAGCATGATATTATTCGACGTATGGAACGTTTCGGAGTGTCTGAAGATGCATTATGGGACTGTTACAAAGAGAGCTATCGTAATCTGATCCGGGCGGAATTTACCGAAATACTTGACCATATCAGGACTAAAGACCGTCTTGTAACATATTCTTCACTTTATGCACATTTACTCGATCAGTTAAGCTGGGGGCTTCTCTCCTTTGCTGAATGTCGAATTGCCGCCAGAGACTTATTAAAGCTTGCTGATCTACATCCAAATCCTGATTGTGGAAGTGAAAATATCGTACAAAATTACATTCTTGCAATAGCAGAACGAATCTACCGTGAATCTGTTCGTCCAAAGCAAAAATAAGATACTGCCATAAGATACTGTTCCACCAAAACAGCCACAACTTTTAGTTTCTCTTACAGAATACGAGTTGTTTTTACAATTTTCTTAAGAATGTTATCATAATCTTAAGCTCAGTGACAAACCAATACAATACAATAATTCTAAGGAGGAGAAGATTATGAGTATTTTGGGATTAATTGCTGCTTTCGGTGGAGGCGTATTTGCCGCTGCAATCGGAGCTGTTCCAGCTTTTATTATGACAGGTGTATTCTCAATCGTAGGTGCTGTTGCAGGAATGTGCGGTGCTGCAGATGCATCTAATATTCTTATTAACTACTTTGCATTCGGTTCTTTCTTCGGACCACACATTGCATTTGCTGGTGGAGTGGCTGCTGCTGCATATGCTAAGAAAAAAGGTGTTTCCGAGAATGGTGCCGACATTGTATCTGCACTTGCCGGCTTAAATGAACCAGACGTTCTTCTTGTCGGTGGTGTTTTCGGTGTGATCGGATTCTTATTCAAAGAACTTGTTATCGCTAACTTATTTGCAGGAACTATTTCCCCTCGTCTTATCACAGACGCACCTGGAATCACAGTTTTCTGTTCTGCAATTTTAGTTCGTCTTATTTTTGGCGGTAAGCTTAAAACTGGTTCCGAATTCATGAGCAAAGGTAAAAACTTTACAACTACTTTAGTAATTGCATTTTCATACAGCTTAGTTGTTGCTGGTATTTATGCAGCAGCAGTAAGCGCTGGAGTTCCTGTTGAAGCTTTCGGTGGACTCTATCATGTACTTATTTTCGGTCTTGCGGCTGTTGGATTAACTTTTGCAGTTGCTGGCCTGTCATTCTTTGGATGTCATCATATCGTTATCATCGCAGCAGAAGCTGCTGTTCAGTCCTATGCTACGACTGGTAATGCATACATGGCATTAGCAATGGGTGTTGTTTTCGGTACAATTTCCGGATTACTTGCAGATATCGCAGGTGCTTCTATCAACAGTGGAACAGATTCCCACATCGACCCACCTGCAACTGCTATCTTTATTATGACATTTGTTGTAAACGCTATTTTCCCAGCATTATAAGGGAAGCGTTAACACATTTCAATATTCGATGAAGAAAAATTATACTGAGCGTTTTTCTTCCTATTCAATAAGTCGAGGTACAGAGTTCCAATATCTGTGCCTCCTTTTAATTTCCATAAGTTATAAGTAATCAACAAATTTATCTCACATACTTCTACTGCACATCTCTCAACAAGAATGCCGAAGCCTTCTTGAATTTAATATTCTTTCATTCAAGAAGGCTCCGGCATTCTCTAAATATATCTATCTTTATGAATTCTCTTTTCATAATCAATATACTTCTCAGTTTCTCCTTTATAATTCTCCTGCTTCATAGTTACGAGGTGACATCCTCCCCCACCTGTAGAGGTTGGGGCTTCCCATCCTCGGCAAGTTTGGTTCTCGTTCGATAGCACTACCGTGCTAAGCATATGCGAGCTATCCCCGTGTGTCCCACGGTTGTGTTATGTTTTTTAAGGTCATGATGCAATTATCAGCCGCATTCCCTCATTTCTGATATTTATCGCCGCATTTACATCTCTGTCATGATGGGTCCCACACTGCGGACAATCCCACTCTCTTATCGCAAGATTTTTCGTTTTTGCATTTTTGTAACCACAAAC
>CAKREJ010000022.1 GCA_934317185.1 uncultured Anaerobutyricum sp.
CTCCTCTTCTGGAGATATTTATTCTAATGAAAACCATAGCCTTCTGGGCAATCCCCATTCTCACCAACTGTAGATTTCGTGTAGACGAAATCTACAAATTAGTATTTTATGTCTGGGGGAAGAAGGAGAGAATCCGGAAATGTATTCTCTTTATTTTACATATTTTCTTTCCGATACTGGTTTAGTGAAAAGAGTAGATACCTTTTGTCTACTGGAGTCTTTTACTGATTGACTGCCATAATCTACCGGAGATTCCCCTCTTTCTCCCTCAACGAATTTAATTTTCATCTTCAATTTAAGAAAAGATAGAACCGTACGAAATAAAAAATCCTTATTTGGAAAGTTTAAGAAAAACAGAAAAATAAAAAAATATATAGTAGCAGATGTGACCTCGGAGCAAGTACTGAATGTGAGCTTTTTTGCGAACATTCAACACGTAGCGACTACTGGCACAGATGCTACTATATATTTTTTATTTTTCGTCCGTTTTCTTCAATAAATAAGGATTTTTTAATTCCACGGTTCGTCCGTTTCTAAAGAATTAAATGAAAATAACTTATTCTTCTTCCCAGTTATGGTATACAGCCTGTACATCATCGTCTTCATCAAGTAAGTCTAATGTACGGTTAAGATTCTTAATATCTTCTGGGTCTGTTAATGTTACATAGTTATCCGGAATCATTGTTACTTCTGCGGATGCCATTGGTACGCCTTCTTTTTCAAGTGCTTCTCTTACCTCACCGAATGCATCTGGATCTGTCGTAATCTCGTAGCTGTCATCTTCTTCTACGAAGTCTTCTGCACCTGCATCTAAAGCAATCATCATGAATTCATCTGGATCTGTTTCGTATTCTTCTTTCGATACGATAATCTGTCCCTTTTTCTGGAACATGAAAGACACACAACCTGTTGTACCGATATTTCCACGTCCTTTGGAGAATGCAGAACGAACGTTAGCTGCGGTACGGTTCTTATTATCTGTTAAGGTTTCTACGATGATTGCGATTCCGTTAGGACCATATCCTTCGTATGTATTCTGCACATAGTTTACAGAGTTTGCATCTCCGGCAGCCTTTTTAATACCTCTTTCGATCGTATCATTCGGCATATTGTTAGATTTTGCTTTAGCGATCACATCACGGAGCTTACTGTTATTCGCTGGATCTGGACCACCTTCTTTTACTGCTACTGCAATTTCACGACCGATTACTGTAAAAATCTTACCCTTTGCAGCATCATTTTTCTCTTTTTTGTGTTTAATGTTCGCAAACTTGGAATGTCCTGACATCTTATCTTCTCCTCACTTCTCTATTATATTTCATTATTCTTATAGGCATAACTTTTCTAAGTTTATCACCGTTTTATTATGTAGTCAAGTGCTTCTGTCTTCCTGTTAAGAGGGAATTAATTGTAAACTACTTATTATTTAGTATTCCGGAAAACTTTATACTATCAATTGCTTTTTTGATTTCCTCTGGTGGAAGTACAAGTGCAAAACGAACATATCCTTCTCCAAGACTTCCAAAACTGCTTCCCGGTGTACAGACAACGCCTGTCTTTTCCATAAGTTCCATAACAAATTCATTAGAATTATCATAACCTTCCGGTAATGGTCCCCACGCAAACATTGTCCCTTCACTGTCCGGAATATTCCAGCCAATCTCTCGTAATCCGCCACATAATGCATCTCGTCTTTCCTGATATGCTGCACACTGTTCCTTTACTGCCGTATCATCACAGGAGAGTGCTGCGACCGCACCTGCCTGTATCGGAAGGAAGATTCCATAATCGATCTGAGAACGAAAGCGTTTAAATACTTCTATTACCTCTGCATTACCAATAACAAAGGACATCCTTGCCCCTGTGTAATTATAACTTTTTGACAGAGAATAGAATTCTACACCGACTTCCTTTGCACCCGGAAATGACAGGAAAGACTTTCCTTCTCTTCCATCATATATAATATCAGAATATGCATTATCATGAATGATCAAAATATTATTTTCTTTTGCAAATGCAATCAATCTCTCATAAAATTCATCCGGTGCAGTTTTGCATATCGGGTTTGCCGGATAAGATACAACCATAACTTTTGCTGCTTTTTTTACATCCTCTGGAATCGCATCAAAATCCGGAAGATAATTATTCTCCTCTGTCAGTGGATATAACCACTGATTACTCTGTGCGATAAATGCTCCTGTTGAAAAAATCGGGTATCCCGGATTCGGTAAAAGCACAACATCTCCCGGATTAATCAATGGAAGAAAAATATGTGCCATTCCTTCCTGCGAACCATATACAGACATAATCTCATTTTTTGCAATATCTGTATGGTATCTTTTTTTATAACGGTTAGCTACTGCTTCTAAAAGTTCTTCTGTTTCTCCCAAAGAATAGTGATAATTTTCCGGATAAAGGCAGGCTTTTGACACTGCCTTTCTCACACATTCCGGTGCTTCAAAATCTGGTGTACCTACAGAAAAATTATAAATCTTTCTTCCCTGTTTTTCTAATTCTTTCTTTTTTTCATCCAAAATCTGAAAAATTCCTGCTTCAAAATTCTTCATTTTTTCTGCTGGTTCAAAATTCATTGTTTTTCTCCTTCGCACTATCTGTCTGGTATACTTTGTATATTTACCTTTATGTAATCAGCTCCAAACTGATTTTTAAGGCATAGTTTACTCTTTTTAATGTATCTATGTCAAGATGACATACACGTTCCTTTAAACGTTGTTTATCAATCGTGCGAATCTGCTCTAAGAGTACGACCGAATTCTTTGTAATATCGCATTCCGCTGTTGAAAGTTCCACATGCGTCGGAAGTTTAGCTTTATTCATCCTACTTGTGATCGCCGCACAGATTACTGTAGGACTATGGCGGTTCCCCGCATCATTTTGAATAATAAGAACCGGTCGGACACCGCCCTGTTCTGATCCTACAACCGGGCGAAGATCCGCATAATAAATATCTCCCCGTTTTATCATCATTTTCACTCACTCCATTTTACTTTTCTTTTTAAATGAAGTATTTCCAGTAAACGTCATGAGTATTCTGATGTTTTTTCTTTTTTATCTTTCTTTCGGAAAATATTTCTTTTTCAAAATCTTTTCCAGATAATTTGGCAGATCTCCTGCCAGTACACTATAATATCCCTTTTCCTCTGATGCTGCCTCTCCTGCAAGCCCATGACAATATACTCCCAAACGTGCCGCTGTTAATATATCAAGTCCACCTGCAAGAAATCCACAGATTATTCCGGTTAAAACATCTCCACTTCCCCCTGTTGCCATTCCATTATCTCCACTCATATTAATGTATGAAGGATCACTTCCGTCGGATACAATCGTCCTTGCATCTTTCAGTACGATCACATGGCCTTTATCTGCAATCTGTGATGCTGTTTTAGGCAGATTCTTCTGAATTTCCATCACTTCTTCTTGAATTAATCTGGACATTTCTTTTAAATGCGGTGTCAATATAATTCCACCTTCATATTCAGAAAATAATTGTTTCGCCTCTTCATCATTTTTCAATAAAACTGCTAGATTATTTAATCCATCTGCATCAATAACAAGCGGAACTTTCCCAAATGTAAGAACCTGTTTTACTAATTGTTTTGCAAATATACTCTGTCCGATTCCCGGACCAATTCCAATAACTGATGCCCAGGAAAGAGCCTCCGGCAAAAGTTGCCATGCCTTTTCCTCTGAATCGTAAGTCGTAAGGATGGCTTCCGGAAGCTTTTCCTGTAAAATAACACGGTTTTCCTCACTAGAAAAAATGCGTACAAGACCACTCCCACTCTTATAGGCTGCCATTCCACTTAAAATTGCCGCTCCTGCCATATTTTTAGTTCCTGCGATCAGCAGAACTTTTCCGTAGCTTCCTTTATTTGTCCAAGCCTTTCGCTCCGGAAGCTCATTTAAATCTTCTTCTGTAAAAGAAATCATTTTGGGGGCAACTTCTTCTACTGCTTTGTTTGGAAACCCTATTTCCTTTACAATGACTTCTCCACTGACATCTGCTCCGGGATAAAGAATAAGACCTACTTTGGGAAGTCCAAATGTAACTGTTAAATCTGCCTGAAATGCGGTACCAAGAATCTGTCCGGTGGAAGCATCCACTCCGGAAGGTACATCTACTGCTACTTTTAATGCATCCATCTGATTTAAGCGTTCAATCACTTCTCTGTGCCGCCCGGCTACTTCTCTCTTTAATCCAACACCAAAAATCGCATCTACAATTACATCATAGCTTTCTTCCGGAAACTTCATCAAAAAATCTGCTTCCATCTGCTCTAAAATATTTTTCTGAATCTGATGAGAATCGGAATCATGTGGAATTACACCAATTTCATAAAAATCAACCTGATAACCTTCTTCTATCAAAAGACGGCCAAGTGCAAGACCATCTCCTCCGTTATTTCCTTTTTCTGTCACAATGAGAACTCTGCTATCTGTTGGAATCCTCTCTAAAAAAACTTCTTCCAGAGCAAGTGCAGCTTTCTCCATCAAGACAATCCCGGGAATTCCCATTGTATTTATACTATACGCATCTATCTGCTGCATTTCCTCTCTTGAAGCAACGTAACGCATATCTAACCTCCTGTTTTAATGTAGATTAAAGTAATTTGTAATTGAACAGTCAGCAAAAAAAGATGAAAAACAATGTTTCTTATAACACAGCTTCCCATCTCTTTGTTTTTCTCTACAATATAGACTTTATAGCAACCTATTGATTCTGACTGTGAATTCTATAAGATAATGTCATAATGCTCTCAGCAAGATGTACATTCTCTACAAGAATCTCTTCTGAGAAATGTAAATCTACCGGTGCAAAGTTCCATAATGCCTTAATTCCCAAATCAACTAATTGCTCTGCAACCTTAGTTGCTTTTGACTTTGGTAATGTCAATGCGGCAATCATTACCTCATGTTCCTTTAAAAATGTTTCCAGCATGTCGATATCATATACTTCCACGCCCCGCACTGTCATACCAATCAATCTTGGATTTACATCGAAAAGTCCGATGATCTTAAATCCATTACTGTCAAAATCCTGGTTATTCGCCAACGCCTGACCAAGATTGCCGGCACCTACGATAATAATATTATTTGTCTTATCCAGTCCCAGAATCTTACCCATCTCATTATAAAGATACTCTACATTATAACCATATCCCTGTTGACCAAATCCACCAAAATTGTTTAAATCCTGGCGAATCTGAGAAGCAGTGACATTCATTCTCTGACTCAGTTCCTTCGAAGAAATACGAACAACACTATTCTTCAATAAATCTCCAAGATACCGATAGTAGCGGGGCAATCTTTTTATCACTGCCGGAGAGATCGACTTTTCATTTCCTGTTTTTACAACTGCTTTACTATCTGGCATAAGCTCCTCCCTTTGATAAAAAATTCCCATTCCTAAGCTCTAATGAATCAATTATATACAAAAACAGTTTTAATGTCAAATGGGATTGTTAAAAATTATAACACTTATTTACTTATTTTTTCTTTCATGATAAAATACATCAGAAATATTTCTACTTTATAATAATATACTTAACTTGGAGGTTATTATGATTTTAGCCTGTCAGAAAATCGAAAAAGCATTCGGAGGCAAATCCGTATTAAATAATGTTAATTTTTTAATTAATGAAGGGGAAAAGGCGGCCGTTATCGGTATTAACGGAGCTGGTAAAACTACTCTTTTTAAAATCATCACCGGAGAATACGAAGCAGACAGTGGAGAAGTTATCTTTCAGAAGGGATCTACCTACGGTTATCTCTCTCAGATCATTGACGTAAGCTCTCACAACAGCATTTATGAAGAAATGCTTGACGCCAAAAAAGAAATCATCGAAATGGAGAATAAAATACGCCAGTTAGAAAAAGATATCAGCACTTTATCCGGTGAAGCATTAGAAGCTGCAATGGAAAGCTATTCCCGCCTCACAGACCGTTTTGAAAAAGCCAATGGTTATGCCTGGAAAAGTGAAATTGTCGGTGTATTAAAAGGTCTTGGCTTTGATGAAAGCCAGTTTGATACACCAATCCACACACTTTCCGGAGGTCAGAAAACTCGTGTGGCACTAAGCCGTATTCTTTTAATGCATCCCGATCTCATCTTACTTGATGAACCGACTAACCATCTTGATATGGAATCCATCCGTTGGCTGGAGACTTTCCTTTCTAATTACCGAGGTGCCGTCCTGATTGTTTCTCATGACCGATATTTCCTTGATAAAGTTGTTGACAAGGTTATAGAGATCGAACGTGGAAACAGTCAGGTATTTAACGGAAATTACAGTTCCTACGCAGAAAAGAAAAAAGCACAGCGTGACGCACAGATGAAGCTTTACATGAATCAGCAGCAGGAAATCCACCACCAGGAAGAGGTTATTACAAAGCTTCGTTCCTTCAATCGTGAAAAGTCAATCAAACGTGCAGAAAGCCGTGAGAAATTACTTAGTAAAATCGAGCTTGTCGATAAGCCTGTTACTTTAAATAGCAAAATGCGTATTACCTTAGAACCGGAAGTACTCAGTGGAAACGACGTACTTACTATTGAGGGACTTTCCAAGTCTTTTGGTGATAAAGCTTTATTTCGAAATTTGAATGTCCAGATTAAACGTGGGGAAGTTGTTGGACTGCTTGGTGCAAATGGTACCGGAAAGACTACCCTCTTAAAAATCATCAACCGACAGCTTCGTGCCGATTCTGGCAAAATTCGCTACGGCTCTAAAGTTTCGATTGGCTATTATGATCAGGAACAACATGTATTAGATGATTCCAAAACAATCTTTGACGAAATTTCGGATGCCTATCCAAAGCTGACTAATACCCGCATTCGAAATGTACTTGCTGCCTTCCTTTTTACCGGTGAGGATGTATTTCAGATAATCGGCACTTTAAGCGGTGGCGAAAAGGGACGCGTTTCTCTTGCAAAACTGATGCTTTCCAATGCGAACTTCATCATCCTTGATGAGCCTACCAACCATTTAGACATTCAGTCCAGAGAAATTTTAGAAGAAGCGATCAATAACTATGAGGGAACCGTATTTTATGTTTCCCATGACCGTTATTTTATCAATCAGACCGCCACGAGAATCCTGGATTTATCCCCGGAAGGCATCGTAAACTACAAAGGAAACTACAACTATTATTTAGAACAAAAAGAAGCGGGAAATATTTCTGCCGACAGCGACAATCTCTCCCTCTCTTCTGCCTCAGATACCGTTCCTGCTCCTTCTCCTGAAAAGGCAAAGGAAGATTGGAAACGTTCTCGTGAAGAAGCTGCTAAACAGCGTAAACGTGCCAACGACTTAAAGAAAACAGAAAAAGAAATCAGTCGTTTAGAAGAAGAAAACGACCAGTTAAAAGAAGAAATGGCATTACCTGAAAACGCTACTAATGTATCAAAGCTTATGGAGCTGAACGCTAAATTTGAAGAAAACGAAGCCACTTTACTAGAACTCTATGATAAATGGGAAGAATTATCAGAATAATTTTTACTTTGTAGATCTGGTATAGAAAAAAATAAAAACGATATATTCCATCTGCTCTCATCGCGTCTGGAATATATCGTTTTCTATTTTTACCTGATTTATGGAATTAGATTAATATTTAATTTTTTACTGCTTTCTTTAATTACTTTTTCTAATTCTCCGTCTGTAATAGCAGTTACACGACCTGTTTCGTATTCCTCATCAACCCATTTCTTTACTTCAGCTACAATAGGACTCTTCTTATCTACTGCCCTGTCGCCTTTTAAACGGTAATAAGTATTCATCCAATGTGCAATTCCGGCAAGTCCACTTGTATTTGATACTGCTACAAGTACCGGACGATTTAATAATTTATCTGTATCAAATATGTTATATATTTCTTCATTTTTAAGAAGACCGTCTGCATGGATTCCTGCTCTTGTGACATTAAAGTTTTTGCCTACAAACGGAGTTCTTTCCGGAATATGATATCCAATCTCTTTTTCGTAATATTCTGCCAGTTCGGTAATAACTGTTGTGTCCATTCCGTCTAAAGTACCACGAAGCTGTGCATATTCAAATACCATCGCTTCAAGTGGAGTATTTCCGGTACGTTCTCCAATTCCAAATAATGCACTGTTTACAGCAGATGCTCCGTAAAGCCATGCTGTTGTAGAATTATTCACTGCTTTATAGAAATCATTATGCCCATGCCATTCCAGTAATTCTGATGGTACTCCGGCATGTTCTTTTAATCCATAAATAATTCCCGGCACAGAACGTGGAATCACAGCTCCCGGGAAGTTTACTCCATATCCCATCGTATCGCAGGCACGAATTTTTACCGGAATCCCATACTCATCCTTTAATTTCATAAGCTCCAGACAAAACGGAATAACAAACCCATAAATATCCGACCGGGTAATATCTTCCAAATGGCATCTCGGACTGATTCCTGTCTCAAGACATTCCCTTACAACACTTAAATAATGCTCCATTGCCTGTTTTCTTGTCATCTTCATTTTATAAAAAATATGATAGTCAGAACAACTTACAAGAATACCCGTTTCTTTTAAACCAATTTCTTTTACTAATTCGAAATCTTTTTTACTGGCACGAATCCAGCTTGTAATTTCAGGAAATTTATATCCCTTTTCCATACATTTATATACAGCATCTCTGTCCTTTTTACTATATAGGAAAAATTCACACTGACGGATAATCCCTTTAGGTCCTCCTAAACGGTGAAATGCATCGTATATATGTACGATCTGCTCTGTTGAATACGGAGTCCTTGACTGCTGGCCATCACGGAAAGTTGTATCAGTAATCCAGATATCTTCTGGCATTTCATGCGGTACGATTCGATCATTGAATGCTATTTTCGGCACTTCCTCATACGGGAACAGATTACGGAATACATTAGGCTTATCCGTATCAACCAGCGGGTACATATATTCATCTAATTTTAATAAATTTGATTTTTTGTTCAGCCGAACTGAGCGGTTATCCATTTCCATAGTTCTATCTCCATTTCTTTTACTATTAATTAGCAGCAATTCAAAATCCATATACTCTGTCTTTAAACATTCAAGTATATCTCGGTAATACCAAACATTTGAATTGCATAATTCACTTTTAAAAATTTCATTTTATTCCCGTTATTATTCTATCATTAAAGTAAAATTTGTCAAGTGATAGTATTGATTCAGCTTTTTTCGCATAATACATTTTGTATTCCTGCATTCTCTTTATCATTGCACAGTAATACATTTTCAAAAAATCCGCTCTGTAGGTTTAACACAAATAAAAAAAGAAAAAACAATATATTCCCTATGAAGATTATCTGGAATATATCATTTTTTCTTTTTTCTATCTATTCAGGAATGCCAAGACATTCCTGCTGCAAGATACACAGCTAAAGTTCTTCTGCAAATTATTATTTATTAATATCTACTTTTTGCCCGATCTTACTTTCAGTTCCGGACAAAAGCCTTCCTATATTGGCTCTGTGACGATAAATGGCAAAAAATGCATAAAGAATACACATCGCAAATAAATCCCATCTTCCCGGATAGAAGATAAGAATTTCTACTATAATACCTGCTGATAGCAAGATAGATGCCAAAGAAACATATTTTGTTAATCCTGTAACTGTCACAAAGATAATAAAGCAGCACAAACCAATTCTCCAGTCAAAAGCCATCATTGCCGCTGCTGTTGTTGCAATACCTTTTCCACCTTTAAACTTCAGGAACACAGGGTAATCATGCCCCATTACGGCTGCAAATCCTGTAACGAGCTGAATTAACTCTGCATTCAGCTCCGGTACAGCCGGACAAAGTACAAACTTTACGACAAGAACCGGAATAAAACTCTTCAAAGCATCTCCAAGAAAAGTAAGTAAGGCACGTGTTTTGCCCAGCACACGAAGCACATTCGTCGTTCCTGAATTTCCACTACCATAATTGCGAATATCCATTCCGCATAACTTACCTACAAGGTATCCACTCTCAATGCAACCACAAAAATATCCCACCACAATTACAATTACATAGTATACAGCACTCATTTATTTCTCCTTTCTCTCACGATAAATGAAATGAATCGGAGTTCCACGGAAACCAAACGTAGTACGAATCTGATTCTCAATATATCTCGTATAGGAGAAATGAGTCAGCTTCTTCTCGTTAATGAACATAACAAATGTCGGTGGCTTTACAGAAACCTGTGTGATATAGTAAATTCTTAAACGCTTACCTTTGTCTGAAGGCGGCTGTTTCATAGCCATTGCCTCTGTAAGAATTTCATTCAGAACACCTGTCTGAACACGAAGTGCACAGTTTTCAATTACAGCATCGATCATATCAAAAAGTTTAGGCAGTCGCTGTCCTGTTTTAGCTGAAAGGAAAATAAGTTCCGCATAAGGCATATAAGAAAGCTTCTCACGAATCTTATCTGTAAATGTCTTCATTGTTGTATTGTCCTTCTCCACCAAATCCCACTTATTGACTGCGATGATCATACCTTTGCCACGCTCATGAGCTATTCCGGCAATTTTGGCATCCTGCTCTGTAATTCCCTCTGTTGCATCAATAATTAAAACAGCAACATCACAACGTTCTACTGCCGTAACGGTACGAATAATACTATAACGCTCTAATTCTTCTTTAATCTTACTCTTTCTGCGAAGTCCTGCCGTATCAATAAATACATATTCCTGTCCATTACGCTTCACTGTTGTGTCAATCGCATCTCTCGTTGTTCCTGCAACCGGAGATACAATCACTCGCTCTTCACCAAGAAGCTTATTAATGATAGATGACTTACCGGCATTCGGTTTACCGATCACGGCAATCTTAGGACGGTCATCTTCTTCCTCTTCTTCCCGCACCGGTGCTTCAAACTTCTCAACAACCTGATCTAACATATCTCCAATCCCAAGCTTACCCTGTGCGGAAACCGGAATCGGATCACCAAGTCCAAGATTATAGAACTCATATACATCCGGCATAAACTTTTCAAAGTTATCTACCTTATTTACAACAAGCACTACCGGTCTGTGAGAACGGCGAAGCATATCTGCTACCTTAAAATCTGCATCTACCAGTCCCTGACGTACATCCACAAGAAACAGAATAACATCTGCTGTCATAATCGCTGTCTCTGCCTGTTCCCGCATTCTTGATATGATAATATCATCAGATTCCGGCTCGATTCCTCCGGTATCAATCAGGGTAAACTGATAGTCCAGCCAACTGACTTCCGCATAGATACGGTCTCTTGTTACTCCCGGTGTATCCTCTACTATTGAAATCCTGCTTCCTGCTAACGCATTAAACAGTGTAGATTTCCCTACATTTGGGCGGCCCACTACCGCTACTACAGGTTTACTCATAATTTCCTCCATTCTCTATCGCAATGATTTTATCAACAAAGTCTCTTCCTTCTGATTGTATAATATTCACGGGAACTTGTAAAGAATCGGAAAGTTCCTTTAAAGAAATATCATCAAGGAAAATGTCCTCATCTGCTTTTAACACGTTACAAGGGAGGAGCAATTCTTCTCCAAGCATCTTTCCCTTTAGCTGTGCAATAATATCCTGTCCGGTCAAAAGTCCGGAAACTGTGATGTGCTCACCAAAAAATTCATTGATGATACAATATACTTCTATCGTTATATTGGGGAATTTTTTCTTTACATCAGCAGCAAGCTTCTTAATGGTAGGATACGCAAGCTTTGCTGTCGCAATCGCAACATGACGCTTGCGATTATCACCACTTAATTCCTCAAGCCTTTCTTTCACTTCTTCCAGTAAAAGACGCATCATTCCCACACCATTCTCAAGCTGTCCGTACCCTTCATAATACGCTTCATCCGGAAATTCCTGTTCTGCAAGAATAAACCACTCATCACTTGCATGAACAAAAGTCGTCCCATGATTTTTGCGGAAGTAATCCTGCCACTTATGAATCTGCTCTAATACTTTCTCTGCATCTTCTTTTGAAAACAGTTCTAACGGAGCAAGACCATCTCTGTATTTTGTAAGACCAACCGGAACAACTGACAAGCTTTCCATATATGGAAGAAATCTTCCAAGATCTGAAATTGTTCTGTCCAGTTCTTTTCCATCATTTAATCCCTTACACAATACAACCTGGCTGTTCATGCGAATCCCTGCCTCATGGAATCGTCCTATTTTCTCTAAAAGCGTCCCGGCAAAACGATTGTGAAGCATCCTGCATCTAAGCTCCGGATTCGTTGTATGAACAGAAATGTTAATTGGTGAAAGATGATATTTTATCACTCTTTCTATATCTTTATCTCTCATATTTGTAAGAGTAATATAATTCCCCTGAAGAAATGATAATCTGGAATCATCATCTTTAAAATAAAGGGTATCCCTCATTCCCGGTGGCATTTGGTCAATAAAACAAAACATACATTTGTTGCAGCAGGAATGATATTCATCCATAAGAGAAGATTCAAACATAATTCCCAAGTCTTCATCCTCATCCTTCTCTATTTCCAACATACATTCTTCTCCGTCCTTTGTAAGAACGAGTACATCAAGATATTCCTCTTCCACATAGTACTGGTAATCAAATATATCTTCTATTTCATTTCCATTTATTTCTTCGATCGCATCTCCCGGTTCCAGACCTAATTCTTCTGCGATACTTCCAGGTTCAACCGAAGCAATTTTGTGCAAATGTTTTTTCATTCTTTTCCCTCATTTATCTAAAGCTTTTCTCCTCACTACAAAGTAGTGAGCTGCTGTATAACAGCACTTTTGCCCTAATACCTCTCTGCGTCACTTCAGGCAATCATAGACACATGAAGCATCCCAGATTACCTCTTTTACCATGACTGGCTCTATGTGAAAATAATTTATCGCTGTTACAACAGGTACAAATATCTGTAATATCCATATTGGCCCTGTCAATACCGGCCTGCGTAAGAATAAGTTCATTCGCCTTCCATAAATCCAACTGATATTTTCCCTGTCCTTTATCATCTAAAATCAAAGAAATCTCTTCCGGCAAAAACACTTTTTTAAATGCATCAGCAACTTCTTCTCCCACTTCATAACAGCTCTGACAAATAGATGGTCCGATTGCTGCAATAATTCGCTCTGGTTTTGTTCCATATTCCTTCTGCATATATGTTACAAATTTCGCACCAATCTTTGCCACTGTGCCACGCCAGCCAGAATGAGCCATCCCAACTACCTGATGCTCCGGATCATAAAATAATAGTGGAACACAGTCTGCATAGGAAGTATATAGCGGAATGCCCGCTTCATCTGTCACAAGTGCATCAATTCCCGGCACAGTTTCTCTTATAATGCCATCTCCCCTATCCTTCGCTCTAACCTTCCGAATCTTCGTTTCATGAACCTGTGAAGATAATACCAGATCTCTGGCATTAAATCCTATCGCCTCTCCGATTCTACGAAAATTTTCCCTCACTTTATCCGGATCATCTCCCCGGTTAAATGAAAGATTCATAGAAGAAAGATACCCCTCACTTACTCCGCCGATTCTTGTAGAAAACCCATGACATACTCCTGCTTGTGTGAGTTTGGGAAATGTAAGAAATATCACTCCGTTTTTTTCGTTTATAATCGTTGAATGATTGTCATTGGCATATACAAAATCCATGTCTATCCTCCGTCACTCCTGAAATTCAAATGCATTCTTTATCCAATGGCACTGAAATGTCCTGTCCACTTCCAGCACATCAAATCGAACTGCTGTATTCTCTGAAATCTGCTTTTTCATTCGATAATAATTAAATGTATAACATATTCTCTTTTGTTTTCTCAAATTAACTGCTTCTGCCGGAGTCCCGCATTCCCTGCTGCTTCGCATTTTCACTTCTACAACAAGAATACACTGTTCTTCCATCGCAATAATATCAATTTCTCCGTGGTAACTTCGAAAATTTCTCTCCAGTATGCGAACTCCTTTTTCCTCAAGAAAAAGGACTGCCGCCTCTTCAGCAACACTTCCTAAATTTCTTCGCACAGCTATATTCTCCATCGCTTCCCTTTTTAAATTACTATCTACTCTCCACAGATATTTTTAAGAAAACTACGGCGGTGAATCGGACATGGTCCTAAACGATGTAATGCCTCAATATGTTCCTTAGAGCCATATCCCTTATTTGAAGCAAAATCATATCCGGGAAACAGCTTATCATACTCTTCCATCATACGATCCCTGTAAACCTTTGCCATAATACTTGCTGCCCCGATGGAAATACTTTTTGCATCTCCCTTAATAATCGGTACCTGCTTTATGGTAACTTCCGGAATGGTAACTGCATCATTCAATAACAGCTCCGGCTCTACAGATAAATTAGCAATTGCCTGTCTCATCGCCTCATAAGTTGCCTGTAATATGTTAATCTCATCAATCCTCTCAGGAGAAGCCATTCCGATTCCTACAGAAATTGCCTCCTTCTGAATAATTTCAAACAATTCTTCTCTTTTTTTAGCAGACAGTTTTTTGGAGTCATTAATATATAAAATACGACTTCCCTTTGGTAGAATGACCGCTCCTGCCACAACCGGACCGGCTAACGGTCCTCGCCCCACCTCATCAATTCCACATATAAATTCATACTGCCTGTATTTCTTCTCATATTCGCAAAGCTTCTCTATTCGTTCCACTTCCTGATAGTATTTTTCTACTTTTTTTTGCTGAGAAAGCAAAAAGTTCTGCACTCCTTTTCTCGCATCTTCCTGATATACCGCAATCTTTGCGGGAATCTGTTCCGGTGTGAGCTTTTTAAATTCTTCTTTTATGACACTGATACTTTTCATTTACTTTTAAGAAACCTTTCCAAACTTGCTTAAAGGCCAGATTCTTATCCATACCTTTCCAATAATTTCAGAACGATGTACCGGACCAACCTCTTCATAACGGCTGTCATAACTAACAGGACGGTTATCTCCCAGACAAAAGTATTCATCATCCTCTAAGGTTAGCGGTTCTTCTGCAATTCCCGGTTCATCGATACGCTTTGTAATACCATAAATATCACTTTTTAGCTTCTTCCCATCAATATAAACTTTACCTTTTTTAATCTGCACGGTTTCTCCCGGCAATCCGATGATCCGCTTAATATAATAGGGATGTTCTCCATACTCCTCCGGTCCCGGAAAAATTACAATGTCATATCTTTGCGGCTCCTGAAAACGATACGATATTTTATCCATAATAAGATTCTGTCCATCTGACAAAGTAGTATCCATAGAATCTCCACGTACAACCGTTCTCTGTCCTACATACTGAAGAATAAAATATACTGCCGCAAATAAAATAACAAGATATAGAATTGTGCTTATAATCTCTTTCACATTCTTTCTACGCTGTTCTCTTCTTCTGCGCTGTCGTCGCCCCAGCGTTACCTCCGGGTTCTTCTTTGCTCTTCTACCCATACGTTACAGACACCTTCCATTCAAGAACTTTATTACCTCAGGATACTTTACCAAACTTATTTAAAGGCCAGATTCTTATCCATACTTTACCGACAATCTGCGAACGCTTTACAGGTCCGACAATATCATAACGACTGTCCTGACTGACCGGTCGATTATCTCCCAGACAAAAATACTCATCCTCCCCAAGAATTATCGGTTCCTCTGCTATTCCCGGATAATCGATATAATCTGTAATACCATAAACGTCACTTTTTAGCTCTTTATCATTAATATAGACCTTTCCGTCCTTAATCTGTACCGTTTCTCCCGGCATTCCAATGATTCGCTTAATGTAATATGGGTGCATCCCTTCCTCTTCCGGACCTGGGAAAATAATAATATCAAATCTCTTTGGGTCATGGAAACGATAGGATAATTTATCCATAACAAGATTTTGTCCGTCCGCCAAAGTATTGTCCATAGAATGTCCGTTTACAACCGTTCTTTGTCCTACAAAATGCAAAATAAGAAATACAAAGATACAAACCCCTGCTATATACGCAACCGTACTCAAAATATTATGTACAGTACCTTTTGTTTCACCATTTTTATTCTCATTTTTCTTTTCATTTTCAATTTCTTTATTGCTCATCCGGCACCTCCAAAGACAACTTGCCCAGGCGTAAAGAACGAAAATCTTCTAAAAGAATTCGACCAGCCTTATCAATATCTGTCTGATTTCCTTTCATGAGACACCCTCTGATTCTTGCAATTTCTTCAAGAATCTCCAGATTTTTCTTGCTTTCATCTACTGAATATCTTTCTGTAAGCACACCACTATAAGATTTCTTCAAAAATTTGATAAATTCTATTGCCATCTCTGTCGTATTAAGAATTTCTTCTTTAATAGATCCAATCAGTGCCAGTCGAAGTCCAACTGCCTGATCTTCAAACTTAGGCCATAAAATACCTGGTGTATCTAACAGCTCTACATTCTTATTAATCTTAATCCACTGTTTTCCTTTTGTGACACCCGGTTTATTCCCTGTTTTGGCACAGGCTTTTCCGGCAAAAGAATTAATAAAAGTAGACTTTCCGACATTTGGAATTCCAACGACCATTGCACGAAGGGGACGATTTAAAATTCCTCTTTTCTTGTCTCTGGCCTTCTTTTCCTGACAAGCCTTCTCAATTAAAGACTTTACTTCCTTCATCCCGGCACCCTTTTGTGAATTCACTTTTGCCACAAAAAAACCTTTTGCCTCAAAATATTCCTGCCAGGCTGCAGTTGTCCTTGCATCTGCCATATCTGCCTTATTCAGAACGATAAGACGATACTTATTCCTCGCCAGCTCATCTATATCCGGATTCTTACTGCTAAGTGGTACTCTGGCATCTACCAGTTCTACCACAATATCAATCAACTTGATATTTTCCTGCATCATTCTTCTGGCCTTTGTCATATGGCCAGGATACCACTGAAAATGCATCTTTTTCCCTCCTGCTATGTTCTACTGTCTCTTCACTTTATGAATCGTTCCTGCTATTTTACCGACAAATTGTGAACGTTTAATGTTTCCAATGTTCGAAACTCTGGAATCTTCACTATTATTATAATTATCACCTATAACAAAATACTCATCATCCCCAAGCTCAACATCGTATGCTGCCAGTCCTGCGGAAAGAATATCTTCCTCAGAAAATTGTTTTAATTCTTTTTTATTTATATAAATCTTTCCATTCTCTATCTTCACGGTTTCTCCGGGCAATCCGATAACTCTTTTTACAGAATAATGTGTTGTAGAACCATTCTCAAGCTCTAAAACTACTGCATCCATTCGCTTAGGACTGCCGATCCGATACTCTAACTTATTCACCAGCACAGTATCTCCATCATAATATGCGGGCTGCATAGAATCTCCGTGGACGGTTACTGTCTGGAAGCAAAACTGAATAACTAAAAATGCTAATAAAATTGCCGCCACGACTTCTCCAACCCAAAGACCGATTCGGCGAATCATCATGTTTCTTCTTTCTAAATACCGATAATTTTTCATCTGTTTTCACCTGTTCCCCGGAAATCTGTATGGAAAAACAGGGCAAGTATAAATACTCGCCCCGGTTTCTTTTGATACTATTTAACTAATTCTTTTACCTTAGCTCTCTTACCGATTCTATCACGTAAGTAGTAAAGTTTAGCTCTTCTTACTTTACCTCTTCTTACTACCTGAATCTTTGTAACGATTGGAGAATGTAATGGCCATGTCTTTTCAACACCAACACCATTAGAGAACTTTCTTACTGTGAAAGTTTCTTTTGCTCCACCGTTCTGTCTCTTAATAACAGTTCCTTCAAATACCTGAATACGCTCACGGGAACCTTCTACTACCTTTGCGGAAACACGAACTGTATCTCCAACACGGAAACTGTCAACTTCTGGTTTTAACTGTGCATCTTCAATGCTTTTAATAATATCTTTCATGTGTGACCTCCTATATATTCTCGGTGTTCTTAATACCTAAATGTAAAAGCGGACCACCTTTTTTCACAACTTGTTAAGTGTACCATACTATGCCTGGTCATGCAAGTCTTTTTTTAACTTTTTTAAATACTTTTCATCGTCTTTAGATAAGTCAGCTTTCTCTAACAAATCAGGCCGCCTTTCTAAAGTTCTCTTCAACGACTGTTCCCGCCGCCATTTATCCACATTACCATGATGACCGGACAACAGCACATCCGGAACCCTTTTCCCATGGAATTCTACCGGTCTTGTATACTGGGGATGCTCTAAAAGATTGTCATGGAACGACTCAAATTCAGCAGATTCTTCATTATTAAGGACACCGGGTACAAGACGGGAAACTGCATCGATCATAACCATCGCCGGAAGTTCTCCTCCAGTGAGGACATAATCGCCAATGGATACATAATCCGTTACTATTTCTTCTAAAATTCTTTCGTCTATCCCTTCATAATGTCCACATAGAAAAATCAAATCTTCTTCTTTAGAAAACTCTTCTGCCATTGACTGGTTAAAGACAGAACCTTGTGGTGTAACATAGACCACTCTTGGTTTCTTCTCCATGTTTTTTGTTACATCCTCATAGGCAAGATAGATTGGCTCCGGCTGCATCACCATTCCAGCTCCTCCCCCATAAGGATAATCATCCACATGTTTATGTTTATCTTTGGAATACTCTCGTATATTTACCGCATTCAGATGAATGTATCCATTCTGCAACGCTCTTCCGGTCACACTTGTATGAAGTCCTGCTTCAATCATATCCGGAAACAGAGTGAGTACATGGAAATTCATTAATCCACCAGTCCTTTCAGCATATGAACCAGTATAATCTTCTCATCCATATCCACATCTAAAATGCAATCTTTGATCGCCGGAAGAAGTACATGACCTCCATCCGGAGTTTTCACCTCATATACATCATTCGCACCAGTTTCTATCACATCAATAAGCTCACCAATCGTTACACCGCTTTCATCTACGATTGTAAGACCGAGCAGATCTGCGACATAATATTCATCTTCCTCTAAAGGAACTGCATTCTCTCTTGTAACCTTCAAAGGACATCTCTTATATTTTTCTACATCATTAATATCATCAAGACCTTCAAATTTCACAAATACAAATTGTTTAAAGAACTTACAATACTGTACTTTTTTTTCGATAAGTTCCTTTCCTGTATCAATAAGAACCTTATCCAGGTCAAGAAATCTTTCTTTATCGTCTGTTGTAGGAAAAACCTTGACCTCACCTTTCAATCCGTGTGTACCTGTAATGATGCCGACCTGAAATAAATCTTCCATATCTTTATTATCTCCATTCTGCCGTCAAATTCTTCGTTGTATAGAAAAAAATGTTACCTGCTCAAATATTTACAGGTAACATTTCAAATGCCTATTACTGTGCGATATCAACTATCACTTTTTTATCATCACGGGAAGCTGCTGC
>CAKREJ010000023.1 GCA_934317185.1 uncultured Anaerobutyricum sp.
AATATTCATCTTGCATAAATGGTAATTAATAGTTAAAATATAAGTACATGATAGAAGTAAGTAACCATGCAGGTAAAAGCATTATGATGTGGATGCAGACTTGCAAAGTGGTTGTGAATATTATGGTTATAATTTTAAAAGGAGGATTTTTAAAATGGTAAGAAAAGCAAATATCGTTCAGAAACAGGAACTTGGCGGTGGAAAAGGCTATGCTGAAGTGCACGAAATTGTGCCGGAGAAAGATTTGTATGGACATGGTAGATTATATGCGAAGGTTGTATTAAAACCAAATTCCAGTGTAGGCTGGCATCGTCATGTCGGTGAGACAGAGCCATATTATATCTTAGAAGGAGAGGGAATCTTTGTTGACGATGACGGAAGTCGTACAAAAGTAGGACCTGGAGATGTATGTACAATTCTTCCTGGACAGTGTCATGCAATTGAAAACACATCAGCATGTAAGGACCTGGCATTTATGGCATTAATTCATAAAGATTGATCTAGCATAAAAAGAAACGAAAAAGATATCGTTTTTGGAAAATCAATAATCAAAGCCTGACAATAGAATGGTATAGTACTGTAATTATTTTTACAAATGCGGTATTATACCATTTTTATTATTAGTATTTTTGATAAAGGGTAATTATTTGGTGGGTTTTGATTTTGTTATCACAAATAAATAATCAAGAAAATTACATGTAAATGCAATATATTTTCCTATGATTGAGAAATAGCACAAAAAAACCAATTTCTTTTTTGTGAAAAAATGATAAAATATATATTAAATAGGGTTGGATGTAAAAAAAGTAAAATTTTTTGTTTTTATTTTTACAATTAAAATATCCCTTTGGAGGTATGCATGGAACTAGAGAAAAGGAACGGTAGAGGAAAAAAGGAAGTTAGCCTGACAGGCTTATTTGGAAAGCAATTTCTGGAGGAAATGCAGAATAAACTGGCAGATGCAACAGGAGTTTCTTTTTTTATTATTGATTATAAAGGAGAGCCGATTACAAAGGGAGAAAGAGAAGAAAAGTTTTGTAAAGAAAGAAAGAAGCTGGATGAAAAATGCAGTGAATGCCAGATGAACAGAGCATTTGCTGCTGCGAAGAGTGCGATTAAAAACTGCACTCATGTTTTCACCTGTCCTAATGGACTTGTACATATGGCGATTCCTGTTGTTGTAAATAATCAATATATTGGAGCGATGGTTGGAGGTCCGATTCGCTGTGAAGAAAAAGCAGTAAAGGAGTTCGAATTAGGAAGTAATGAAAAAGAGCGGAAACAATTTTTAGAGACGCTTAAAGCAGAAAAAGAATATCAAAATATTCCGGCTTTTACAGCAAAAAGGCTTGAGGCAATTGCAGATATGGTATTTCTCCTTTTTAAAGAAATGGGAGAAAAGGAAACGGTAGCCATCCAACTTGGTGCATTAGAGCATAAAGAAGTACATCTTTTTGATATTCGTAAAAAGAATAAATTGCTAGAAGATAAAGTAAACAGGCTCGAGTATGAAATATTGAAAGGAAAGCTGCCAAAACAGTTCATGCTTAATCTTTTAACAACGATTTCAAGCTTTTCTATCATTGAAAATGCAAACAGGACGGAAAATATTATATCGGAAATGGCTGGAGTGTTGCGATATTATCTGGATAATTCATCAGAGACTATTTCATTATCTAAAGAGTTAAAGCAAATAGAGTCCTATCTTGATGTTTTAAGACAACAATACGATGACCGCTTAGAATATCGTGTGTATTGTCAGGAGGAAGTAGAAAATCAAAAGATTCCGATTGTTGGACTTTTTCCGTTTGTAGAACAACTGGTTGACTTTGGTGTTTTTGCGGGGCATTTTAGGGGAACTGTATATATTGATGCTGAGAAAAAAGAAGAGTATTGCCAGATTGTACTGCAGTTAGAAAGCTCCGGTTTATCTATGGGACATTTTGGGGCAGATATTACGGATAGTAACTTTATTCAGACACAGGAGGAAGACATCAGGAAGCGATATGCCAAAGAATTTGGCAAAGATTTTGAGATAACTGTAGACCCGAATGTAATAACAGTGAAGATTCCGTTTCAGAAAATAAAGTAAGGAGGTAGCTATGGTAAATATTTTATTGATTGATCAGGAACCGTTATTTCAACAGGCTTTTTCAAAAATGATTACAGAGACAGGCGAAGGTCAGCTTGTTGGAATCGCGGAAAACAGTAAAGAGGCCTTTGAAATCATAAGTCGCTATCATCCACAGATTGTATTTTGTGATGTAGTTCTTGGGATGGAGAACGGTATTGCAGTCTGTAACCTTATTAAAGAACATTTTCCGGAAATCTCAACATATATTTTGTCAAATTATTGTAATTTCCGCATGATTCGTCGTTCTATGGATGCTGGAGTAGAAGAATATTTATATAAGCCTTTATCCAGAAAGAAGCTTTTAGAACTTGTAGAGAAGCGTAATGATTCAGGGCAGAATGAAGAAGAGAATGTGCAGCAGGAAGCTTTATTTGCATCGATTGAACAAAGGGATTATAAGAGAGCTTATGATACAGCAAAAGAATTGGTAGAATGTCTATTTGAGGAATGTGACAGGAAAGAGCGCAGAAATAAACTTTCTATGCTGGAATCTAGTTTGTTTTATATGATACCGGGAATGGATAATATTCAGAAAAATTATTATCTTCAGAAATATGAGATTACAGTTAAAGTTTTGACAAAAAGTGCACTCTGTTATTATTGGCTGATACAGATTATAACAGAAGTATTTCGGCAACTTTGTACGATGAAGTATACACATATGAATAAAGTATTTCAATATATAGAAAATAATAAAAATAATGAGATTTCGTTATCTGAACTGGCAGAAGAAGCAGGAATCAGCAGTGGATATTTAAGTCGTATTTTTAAAAAATATTATAAGATCAGTGTGGTAGATTATGTTCATCTTCGCAAGTTACTTCAGGCTAAATATTACATGGCAACAAGTGAGATGAATATTTCAGATATTTCTTTTTTACTTGGATATAGTGAAGCAGGATATTTCTGCAAGATATTTAAAAAATATGAAGGGCAGACTCCGTCAGCATTTCATAAAAATTCTCTGAAGCTTACTTCAAAGGCTGGATGATTTAAAGAATTGGCAGACAAATAAATCCCGAAAGATAGGTATAGATTATTTATCTTTCGGGATTTTGTTATTGGCCAGATCAGTTAGACTAAATCAAAATATTAAAGTCCAATGCACCAGAAGTCTTTTTGGAATAAGTCATCACCGCTTTTATCACGGAAAGCAGGGTGAAAGTCAAAATTGACAGCTCCTACTGGAATTTTTCTGTCAACTGCTTTACAAATGCGGGCAACCCCCTCATTTCCGAAAGCTCCACACAAATCAATAGCAGCACAGCCTTTTTCTAACATCTCCTGAGCAACGATTTCTGCCTGACTATAGTCGGCACAGCCTACAGAGTACATGATTATTTTTTTGGATTCAATAACAGAACGGTCTTTTTTTGGATTGCAGCCTTCACTAAGAAAAATGAATGCTACTTTAAATTTGTCTTCATTTAAGTTTAATTTTTTCCCCATTTTATCAACGCCTTATCTAATATTTCCATTACTTTTTTGCCATCATTTGCAGTGATTAATTCTATGTTATGTTCACGGATCGTCTTATAAGTTTCTAATAAAAGGTCAATATCTGTTGAGATTTTATTTAATGTAATAACAACGATTACATCAAGATTATCTGCTAATACATCTGTCATCATACGTTTAAATCCAGGTCGTTCAAGATTATCAGAAGGGTAATCTCCTAAATCTGTATAGTTAACAAATTCATTATCTTCGCCATAAATACCTTTTGCACGGTTCATGCATTTCATACCATCGGCAATCATGCCTTTTACATAAGTCTGAGAACAGACAGGACAGCCACCTCTAAGATGCTGATGATTATAAATTCCGATACGCATACTCTTTTCCCTCCAGTACATTTTATTATATTCATTGTAGCAGATGTATGAAAAATTACAGGGAAGATATGGGAACAATTATAGGAAATTATGAAAGTTAAAAAGGGGTAACAGTATATTTCCATAGAAAGAACGTGATACTCCCATAAAAAACAATGTGAAAATGCTAAAATGAAACTGAAATAGTATGTAAAGGAGGAGCATATGGAACGTAGAGAATTAGAACGACAGATTGTCGAAAAAGAATGGCTCATGTTTCAGAAAGTACAGGGAGTAAATGGAAGAGCAGCCTGTCAGGATGACTGGACTACTTTTCTGGTTATGCGTCTTAGTCAGTTTGAAGGCTGGGATACAAATGTGCTGGAAAGTTACTATGATGACATTGAACAGGCGGAAGCACAGGAGAGAAATCTTATCATGGAGAAATATGCCTATATGATGGAGGAAACAGATCCGGTATATTTCCTGTCCATTAAGGGTATGCTTCCGGAAATTTCAGAAGAAAAGCAGTTGATGGCTGAAAAGATTACTTCTGTCTATATGGAGTGGGAGAAAGAAGCGGATATTAAATATCCAAATATCAGAAAACATGGCAGACCGGCAGAGGGAATCGGTGTCGATGGGACAGTGAGTGTAAGAAATTATTTAAAATGTGAACTCTATACTTATTCTGCAAAAACACTGGCACTATTTATATTATCAATCGAAAATAATCCGGGATATAACCGTTATCTTGTCACAATGCAGAAGATGGTACAGGCATATGGATATTCTTCTTTAGAAGAAGCAGAGAAAGCGATGGCATGATTAAAAAAAGTACAGGCACAAGGTGTTGGATATGAGAATGTGTCAGTATGCTAAGAGATGAGAAGGGAGAATTGACATGCAGAAAATATTGTTACTGGCAGGAGATTTTACAGAAGATTATGAGACTATGGTTCCGTTTCAGGCATTATCAATGCTTGGATATCAGGTAGATGTTGTCTGTCCGGATAAAAAAGAAGGAGAATTTATCAAAACAGCAATTCATGATTTTGAAGGAGATCAGACTTACACAGAAAAGCCAGGACATCTTTTTAAATTAACGAAAACATTTGATGAAGTAGATTTTGATGATTATGTTGGATTATTTATTACCGGTGGACGTTCTCCGGAGTACATTCGGATGAACCATAAAGTCATTTCTCTTGTGAAGTGTTTTGTAAGAAGTGGAAAACCGGTAGCAGCAATTTGCCATGCGGCACAGGTACTTACAGCAGCGGATGTTGTGTGTGGAAGAAAGCTTACCTGTTATCCGGCATTAGCAGCAGAAGTAAAGCTGGCAGGTGGAAATTATATTGAAGTTGCACCAGATGAAGCTGTTGTAGATTGTAATCTGATTACTTCTCCGGCATGGCCGGGCAATACAGCTATCCTAAGAGAGTTTGCAAAAGCATTGGGCTGTGAGTTCGTTTTTAGAGCATAGGAAGATAAGGATTATAGATATAATGGATTTTGGATTTGAATAGTTATTACAGGAGGTATTAGATATGGGATCTCTTTTAGAAGAAATGCATAAGATGCGTTTGAAAGAAAAGATTGAAGAATTAGAAAATATGGGAGGCAATCCACATGTAGAAGATCACGGACTTGGCGGAGTATATCGCTGTAAAGTATGTGGATATATTTTTGATGAGAACAGAGAAGGAAAACCATTTACAACACTGTCTCATTGTCCGATCTGTCATGTAGGACAGCAGCAGTTTGAAAAGATAGAGTGATTGCCTATGAAACTAGAGCACTTAAATGAAATTTTAAAAAAGCTCATGCAGATGGAAGATGCAGAAGATAATCTTGAAATGGTTCCGCTTTATGAAGAAGCGTTAAATCTTTCCAGAGAGATTTACGGAGAATATAACTTAAAGACATTAGAGATTTATAATAATTATGGTGGACATCTCCGGAATCTGGGACTTTATGAAAAGGCAGAACATATTTTAAGAAAAGCAGTTATCTGTGCAGGAACAGTGCGAGGAAAAGAACATCCGGATTATGCGACAACACTTGTTAATCTGGCAAACTTGCTTCGTATGATGAAAAAATGGGAAGAAAGTGAGGCTCTTTTCTATCAGGCATTGGCTCTTTATAAGATTACGATCGGTGAAGAACATTTTATTTATGCCGGAACGATGAATAATCTTGGACTTCTTTATTATGAAAAAGGAAATATTGAAAGAGCGAAACAATGCCTGGAGCACAGTCTTCATATTTTAGAAGGAAAAGAGGAATATATTATTCCGTATGCGACAACACTTCATAACCTTGTTGACGTTTATAAAAAAGAAGGCGAGATTTTTAAAGCAGAACAGACATTAAAAAAAGAAATAGAGATTTACAGACAGCAGCATTATGAAGGAACTGTTTTATATGCCGCAGCTCTAAATTCTCTTGGGATTTTATATTGCGAAAAAGAACAATATGAAAAGGCAAAGTCTGTGATGGAAGAAAGTGTGGAAATTACAAAAAAACATCTGGGAGAAGCAAGTGAGGCCTACAAAACCAGTGTGAAAAATCTGGAGATGATTCAGGAAAAACTGCAGGAGCAGAAAATGCAAAGCAATCATGAGATTTTACAGGAAACATTAAGAAATATGAGAACAGTATCCTGTGCCGTAGAAGATAATTCGGGAGGAGAATTTGTAAAAGGTCTTGATTTATGCAGGGCATATTTTAGAGAGATAGGATATCCCCTTTTAGAAAAAGAATTTGCAAACTTTCTTCCTCGGATGGCTGCCGGTTTGATAGGAGAGGGTTCCGAATGTTATGGATTTGATGATGAGATATCAAGAGATCATGATTTTGGACCATCTTTTCAAATTTATATTCCAAAAGAAGATATGCCTGTTTATGGAGAGCGATTGAAACACAGACTGTTAACATTGCCAAAAACATTTCAGGGATTTGGAGCAAGGATAGAAAGTCAGTATGGAGACGGACGGGTTGGTGTGTTTGCTATTGAAGATTTTTATCGGAAATTTATTGCGGCAGAAGGAGTACCGGAAACGCTTTCACATTGGCGGCAGATTCCGGAAAATGCTCTCTCAACCGTAACAAATGGAGAGGTCTTCTTTGATAATTACGGAAAATTCACACAAATTCGTAAGGAGCTTCAGAAGGGATATCCGGAAGATATCCGCTTAAAAAAGATTGCGGCTCGCCTTATGAAAATGGCACAAAGCGGACAGTATAATTTTCCACGTTGTAATAAACGAAAGGAATATGTGGCAGCACATCTTGCATTAAGCGAATTTATGTCTGTTTCCATGTCGCTTGTTTATCTGCTGAATCATGCATACAGACCATATTATAAATGGGTGCACAGGGGTCTTAAGGCTATGCCGGTATTAGGCCAGAATGCCTACGACAAAATTGAGAGACTTTCTACTTTATCACTTGAGAGAGATCATAAAGAAATGGAATGGCTTATAGAAGAATTTTGTGTACAGTGTGTAGGGGAACTAAAGAAGCAGGAACTTACTTCTTCTTCAGAAGCATTTTTGCTTGCACAGGGACCAGAAGTGTTAAAAAGAATAAAAGAACCAGTTTTAAGAAACAGTAATCCGTGGGTTGAATAGCCTTTTCTTTTACTTATCATATACTGATAAAAAAGGAACTTACGGCTATGGAAATGACTAATGTAGGAAATCTGTTAGAACTTAAAAAAATTTATAGCCGTGGTATTACCGGAAAAGGTATTACTGCGGCTATTTTAGATACCGGAATTTACGCACATCCGGATTTTTTTATTCCACAAAACAGAATACTGTATTTTCAGGATTTTGTAAGAAATCGAAGAGGTCCTTTTGATGATAATGGGCATGGAACACATGTCAGTGGAATTATAGCATCGGGAGGGCATCTTAGAGATGGGAGCGGAATAGGGGTAGCTCCGGAAAGTACGGTAGTAATGCTTAAAGTGCTTGAAAAGGATGGAAGCGGTAAAATAAAAAATATGATAAAAGGAATGGAATGGATTCTTGCAAATCACCAAAAATATGGAATTCGAATCGTGAATATTTCTGTCGGGATGCCCGTTAAAAACATAGAAAATCCTGAGGAAGATATTCTGGTAAAAAAAGTGGAGGCATTGTGGGATGCAGGAATGGTCGTAGTCGTAGCAGCAGGAAACGACGGACCGGCACCTCATACAATAACCAGTCCGGGAACAAGCCGTAAAGTGATTACGGTAGGAACAGGAAAAGAGGCAGGTAATGAATATTCCGGGCAGGGACCGGTGCTTGGAAGTTGTATATGTAAACCGGATATCATCGCTCCGGCAGCAAATATTTTAAGTTGTGATAATCATGGAAAAAGTTATAAGAGGAGGAGCGGAACTTCTATGGCAACGCCTATCGTGGCAGGAACAGTTGCCCTTTTATTATCCAGTGAACCGTGGCTGTCAAACAGAGACGTAAAAATACGGCTGATGCAGAGTGCGATTGATTGCGGATTAGCAAAAAGCAGGCAGGGATGGGGACTTTTAAATCCCAAAGGGATGCTGAGAGTTTAGTATAATATTTTCTTTGTTAATATGTTAAAAAGAAAATGATGAAAAGACAAAAAAATATCAGTATATACAATGAAAACAAAACCGTAGTACTAAAAAATACGATTGAAATTCACAAAAAAAATAAATAAAAACGGAAATTTACAGTCGTATTTCATAAAAGAATCTTTTACATTAAATGGTGACCTGTTATAATAATAACAGTAAAAAGATAAAGCACACTCAGTAAAGGAGAAAGGAAGCATGGCAAACTGTATTACACTTAACCAGACATCTTATCACGGAGCAGGAGCAATTCAGTCTATTCCAGACGAAGTAAAAGCACATGGTCTTAACAAAGCCTTCGTATGTTCTGACCCTGATTTAATTAAGTTTGGAGTAACAAAGAAAGTAACAGATGTATTAGAAGCGGCTGAATTAGAATATGAGATTTATTCTAATATCAAACCGAATCCGACGATTGAGAATGTACAGACTGGTGTAGCTGCATTCAAAGAATCCGGTGCAGATTATTTTATTGCAATTGGTGGCGGTTCCTCTATGGATACAGCAAAAGCTATTGGAGTTATTATTAATAATCCAGATTTTGAAGATGTAAGAAGCTTAGAGGGAGTAGCTCCTACTACAAAGCCGACAGTACCTATTATTGCTGTACCAACAACAGCAGGAACAGCAGCAGAGGTAACAATTAATTATGTTATCAAAGATGATGAAAAACAGCGTAAGTTTGTTTGTGTAGATCCAAAAGACATTCCGGTAGTTGCTATCGTTGATCCTGATATGATGAGTAGTATGCCATATGGTCTTACCGCATCAACTGGTATGGATGCTCTGACTCATGCAATCGAAGGATACATTACAAAAGGTGCATGGGAAATGACAGATATGTTCCATATTAAGGCAATTGAGGTTATTTCAAGAAGTCTTCGTGCTGCCTGCGAAAATGATCCTAAGGGAAGAGAAGATATGGCTCTTGGCCAGTATATCGCAGGAATGGGATTCTCTAATGTAGGACTTGGTATTGTTCATTCTATGGCTCACGCATTAGGTGCTGTATATGATACACCACACGGTGTTGCCAATGCGATCCTTCTTCCTACTGTTATGGCTTATAATGCAGATGCAACAGGAACAAAATATAAAGATATCGCTGTTGCTATGGGCGTAGAAGGTGTAGAAGATATGACACAGGAAGAATACAGAAAAGCAGCGGTAGATGCAGTAGCACAGCTTTCTAAAGATGTAAAGATTCCTCAGGATTTAAAAGAAATCGTAAAAGAAGAAGATTTAGACTTCCTTGTAGATTCTGCTTACAATGACGCATGTGCTCCTGGAAATCCAAAGGATGCAAGCAAAGAAGATATTAAAGCATTATATCAGTCCTTAATGTAAAACTCCTGATTTGAAGAGTTGACGGACGAAAAATAAAAAGTATCTTATAGCATCTGTGCCAGTAGTCGCTACGTATGGAATGCTCGCTTATAGGCTTGCATTCCATACTGGCTCCGAGGTCACATCTGCTATAAGATACTTTTTATTTTTCTGTCTAATGCAAATCAGGCAGAAGAAAGGGGGATGCTCCAGTAAATTATGACAATCAATGAGCGAAACTCTCCAGCAGATGAGGAATTAACCCAATCATTGAAATTGCTTATCACTTTTAGATATGAAGTTATCTCACATCTGATATAGTTTATATTGCTCTTTGAAAAAATTTTTATCCTGATTTACTTCTGGAGCAGGCAAACAGAAAAAGAAAAAAGAAATACTGGATAAAATGTGGCCTCGGAGTGAGTAAAGAATGTGAGCTGTTTGCGAACATTCTTCACGCAACGACTACTGACACATTTTGCCAGTATTTCTTTTTTCTTTTTCGTCCGTCAACTCTTCAAATCAGGAGATCTTTTGTGGGAGTTCCAGATAATTGAGGATTCCTGCATAAATTCCATATGCGAATTGATATGGTTCTTCAAGCATTCGTTGATTGTCTTCATAGTTAGTTATGTATCCGAGTTCTACAAGAACAGCCGGCATTTTTGTGTTTTTTAAGACGTAGAGAGAAGGTCTTGTAAATACACCATTATATTTCGTGCTGGTTCTTCGTACAATTTCAGATACAATGTCATGAGCCAGATACCATGCAGTCGAATCGGTAAAAGAAACATAGGCTTCGGTTCCGTTAATATCTGGATTTTCACTGGCATTTACATGGATACTGATGAAATAATCAGCAGACCAGGTATTTGCCTGTGTTACTCGTTCTTTCAGGCTGCTCGTATTGCTGTAGCCTAAGGTGGTTTGTGGTGTTGGGCGGGAAAGACGAGCTTCGAAACGATAGTCTTTGGATAAAATATCAAAGAGAAATCGTCCCACTTTGTAAGTGATATCCTGTTCTCGTACTCCAAAACCTTCTGCTCCTGCATTGATTCCCTCCGGATTATGTCCCTGATCGATATAAATTTTAATTGCCAAATGAGTTCCCCGTTTTTCTTTTAATATATTCACTGGAAAGCTGAAAAATTCCTCAGTAAGAAATTCTTCGCTATAAAAACAATCTGATTTATGATATAGTAAAAGAAATACAGATTAGGAGTATGTGTATTATGAGTGATCAAAGAGATAAATTTGATTTTTCAGATTTGGAAGATCTGGGGAATAAGATACAAAAAACGATTGATACTGCGACCGCAGAAGTTTTAAAGCAGGCAGGTACTGTGAAGGATGAGGCATTAAAACAGATAGATAAGGCAAAAGAAGAGGCATCCAGGCAGATGGATAAGGCAAGGGAGGAGGCATCCAGACAGGTTGATAAAGCAAAAGAGGGTGCGACAAGACAGTTTGATAAAGTTTATGGCTATCAGAAGGAACAGGCGTATGTGGATGTAGGACATGGAAGAAGAGTTGTGTCAGGAAAGCTAAAGAAGAATCCGGGACTTTATAGTGGTCCGGCAGAGATTGCGGTAGGAGCAGTCGGTCTTGGCGTTTTTGGAGTGGCTGGAATTGGTCTTGGTGTTACTACATTTTTAGGTGCGATGGCATCAAATCTTGCGATTGCCTCTGCGGCAATTTTTGTTCCATTTACAATAATAAGTGCCATATTATTTGGAAAGGGCATTTTTAGCAGTGGCAGGGCTAGGAGAATTAAACAATACTCCCAGATATGGATGGGAAAACAGTATGTTACAATTGATGATCTTGAGAGTAAAGTTCACTGGAACAGAAAGAAGATTATGAGAGATATTCATTTTCTGACAAAGAGAGATCTGATTATTGGGGGACAGTTAGATGAAGGAGAAACCTGTCTGCTGCTTACCGATGAATCAAGAAGTCAATATGAGAATGCTATGGATGCCAAAAGACTTAGAGAAGAGGAAGAAGCAAGAAAAAGAGAGTTAGAGGAGGCGATGGAGAGTGCCTCCTTTGAGCAAAAAGAGATTTACCGGATAAAGAAAGAAGGCCAGGAGTATTTAAAGCAATTGGCAGATATCAAAGTCCAGATAAGATCATCGGAGGTGGCAGCAAAGATTGCACATATGGAAGTACTGGCAGCACGGATTTTTGTATGTGCTTCGGAACATCCGGAAAGTATTTCACGGACAGATAAATTGTTTAAGTATTATTTTCCGTCGGTAATGAAGCTTCTTAATGTATATGGAGATATGGAGAGACAGCCGATTCAGGGAGAAAACATTCAGAAATCCAGAAAAGAAATTGAAGAATCTTTAGATACTATAAATCAGGCATTGGAGAAGTTATTTGATGAAATGTTCCAGGATGTAGCAATGGATATTTCATCAGATATTCAAGTGTTAGAAGTCATGCTTAAACAGGATGGATTAACCGGAGAAGAGATGCACGCAGATAAGACGGAACCGATGTTAAAGTTTTAGAAAATTTTAGAAAGGAAAAGCCGTTTTTGTTTAGCGGCAGAGGGAAGGGCATATGAGTATGGAGATGAGCAGTATTGAAGAAATGTTAAAGGAGGGAGCTTCTCTTACATTAGAACCGGAGGTGGCACCGAGTCTTCCGACAGAAGAGCCAAAACCAGTCCCGAAAGTATATGAAGAGGAACAGTATCTTACTGACGATGAGAAAAAGCAGGTAGAAGCATTTGTAAAGCAGATACGTTTAGATGATTCAAACGCTATTTTGCAGTACGGAGCCGGCACTCAGAAAAAGATGTCAGCATTTTCAGAAGGAACACTGGAAAAGGTTCGTTCCAAAGATCTTGGAGAAGTTGGAGAATTGTTAAATGGTGTTGTTGTCGAGCTGAAAGGATTTGATGAAGAAGAGGAAAAGGGACTGAAAGGCTTTTTTAAGAAAAAGGTTTCTAAAGCTCAGGCATTAAAGCTTCGCTACAGTAAGATAGAAGGAAATATCGATGAAATCTGTGAAAAATTAGAAGGACATCAGGTACAGCTTTTAAAAGACAGTGCGATGCTTGATCAGCTTTATGAATTAAATAAAGTATATTTCCGAGAGTTGACAATGTATATTCTTGCGGGAAAGAAGAAGCTTGAAGAAGAAGAGAATGAGGTTATTCCTGCATTAAGGAAGAAAGCAGAACAAAGTGGAAGACAGGAAGACGCTCAGGAAGTGAATGATAGAGAAGCACTGTGCAATCGTTTTGATAAGAAGCTTCATGATCTTGAGCTTACAAGAATGGTGGCTTTGCAGATGGCACCACAGATTCGTATGGTACAGTCAAGTGATGTGGAAATGTCAGAGAAAATTCAGTCTACATTAGTGAATACGATTCCGCTCTGGAAGAGTCAGATGATTATTGCTCTTGGAGTGGAGCATTCAAGGGCCGCAGCAGAGGCACAGCGTAAAGTGTCAGACCTTACTAATGATCTTCTGAAGAAAAATGCGGAGAAGTTAAAGGTGGCGACGGTTGAAACTGCCAAAGAAAGTGAGAGAGGTATCGTTGACATGGAAACACTCGTGGCAACGAATGAGAGTCTTATGAGTACAATTGATGAGGTAATGCAGATTCAGCAGGAAGGACGTCAGAAAAGAAGAGAGGCAGAAAGTAAACTTATGCAGCTTGAGGATGAGCTGAAAAATAAAATGCTTAATCCACGAGGATAATGGAACTGGATTATGTCCAAAAGGTCATGATTTGTTTTGAAAAATATGTAATTGTGCGGATGTTTTAGTTACAATTGTATCGTTTTATTGTGGTATATTACGGTTTTATTAAAAAATATTTCAAAAGTCACATTTCAGACACATTCAGCGTTTATAATGAGCCTCAGTTAGTTAAATATATGGTTATAAATATGGAGGAAATAAAATATGCTGAATAAAATGAAACGTGTAGCAGCCGGTTTACTTACCGCAGTCTTTCTTTTAAATATATCTGCAGTACCAGGGGTGAACAACTTAGCACAGGTAGAGGCTGCAAGCTTAGTAAAAACAGGAACAGTAACATCTAGTATTTTAAATATTCGTGTAAAAAAGAGTACAAAGGCAAAGAAGATCACTACTTTAAAAAAAGGAGCAAGAGTAACACTTCTTTCTAACAATTCCAAGTGGGTTGCTGTAAAAGTAAAAGGTCGTGTTGGCTATACTCAGGGTCAGTACATTGGTGTTGCCAATGGAGGAACTGCTTCTGACACGACAATGAGCAAGGGCGAGAGAGTTGTGAATTACGCAAAGAGATTCCTGGGTAATCCATATAGATGGGGTGGAACAAGTCTTACTCGTGGAGCTGACTGTTCAGGATATGTTATGAGTGTATATAGACATTTTGGTAAGTCACTTCCTCATTCTTCTTATGCACAGAGAAGAGTTGGAAGAAGAGTTAGCAGCTTAAGCAAGGCAAAACCAGGTGATATTATCTGTTATAGCGGTCATGTAGCAATTTACATGGGTAACAACAGAGTAATTCATGCAAGTAATCGAAAAGATGGTATTAAGATTACAAAAGGAGCTGCTTATCGTTCTATTGTAACAATTCGTAGAATTTTTTAATTTTCATACATAACAAAGAAAACCAAAAGGCATCCAACAACAGGGTGCCTTTTGTTTTTCTTTGTTTCAAAGTTGTAAATCAATATCTATTCATAAATATCTATATAGCTTTTTGGATTGTAGAAGGCTTCTTCGTTACATCGGTAAATCCGTCGCTCTTTATCAAAAGAATCCGGAATATCTCCTTTAAATAATCCATTACGGAATGGGATTTCCTGAAAGAAGATCGTATCAGGTCGGTTCTTGCCGTTATCCCCTAAAACATATCGAATTTGCTCAAAATCACCGTCAAACCATTTTTCAAGAAGAGGAACAAGTTGTTCTCGAAATACCCGACAAAGAGAAATAAAGGAATCTTTTTCCGGTGACTGGAGGAAAAATCCTTCACCTAATTGATAGTCTGCACCTAAGAAGTAGGAAAGACGCATATTAAGTGTTGTCATAAGACGCTGAAGAGAGATTCCTTCCACACGCATACCATGCAAAATTTCCGGTTCCGGAGATACGGGACGAATAAAGAAGTCGTGGTCGATCGCTCCAAAAATCGTGTCCTCACATACGATAGAATCGCAGGTTGCAACAATGTAAAGGTTGGAAGGTAAGCGAAATGTTTCTCTGGAGAGAGGAAGAGTTACAGCAGTTTCGCTGCTTGTCCCCTCACGTCGATTTTCACGCAGAAGGACAGCCGTTTCTCTGAAAAGATGCATCCAGTTCAGATCAACTTCTTCCATCATCACAACGTAACGCCCTTCCGCACATTTGTTGGCAAATTGTTTGAAGATGCCGTTTTCTGTGAATGGTCCACATTTTCGTTCGATGAAGCCATTGTATCCATCACTGTTAATATCAGGATAAGAAATGTGTAGGATACGTCCTTCATCAACATATTGCTGATAGTGTTCTAATACATCCGGAACAGGCTCAATATTCATCATATTAGAATCTTTTCCCTCAATGATACCTACGGCAGTCATAATAGCCTGATGAAACTTTCCTGTTTTTACGGGACCTTTAATTAAAGTATTCTTTGGATAAAGGCGAAAGCTTTGATCTTTACGGTCCGGATGTGTAGAAGCAATTGCATTGTCTGGATAAGGCCAGACGGATTCTGGTGTAACGGAAATATTAGCAGCAACAGAAGAGGCCAAACCATTAGCTCCTGTAGATGAAGGACTGGAAGAAGAATGGTCACTGTTTGAACTTCTTACAGTTCCACTTCCTGTAATGGAGGTATTTCCGGAGGAGTAGCTTCCTGTTTTTCTCGCTGGAATATCATCATCGTCTGCTTCCAAAGCGGCTTTGTTTACAAAAGAGGAAGCTTCTTCTGCATTTTCAGAAAAACTAACGGAAGAATCGGAATCTGTTGTTGATTCATAACTTCTTTCCTCAGATGCCGGAGTTGTTCCATAGCCTTGAATCGCCTTTGTGATAAAGTCGGTGGAAGCTGGTGTTCCCCCTTCTTTGTAAATGATTTGGGGACCGGGAACATCGGAGGCCGGACGATATGTTAATTTAGAGCCGAGGGCCGAGGCAAGAGGGTCTTCGACAGAGTCTGTGCCTGTCGGGTTATCCGCTTCAAGTGCCGGGTAGTAATTCTGACAGATATCAGTATAGTAGGAAGCAAATATCTCTAAGGAAGTAGAGAATAATCCAACAATATCTTCTTCTGACATCGTTTTAAAATCATCATAATGATATAAAACAGATGCTTTTATTTTATCTCCGAAAGGAGCAAGGTCAGAACTTTCTGCCGAAACAAGAGTTACCTGGAACGGAGCGGCAGTCATTAAAGTAAGCATATTACATTTATCGTGAATGTCCAGCATAACTTCTTCATCAGAAACACAAGGAAGATTCAGAGAAACTTCAATATTTAATTTATCCTCATCTAATACAGTACGGATCCCGATAAAGGCATTGTGTCCGGCATAAGACGGAATATATAAAATGTCTTGAAGAACTCTTGTAATCGTAGCAGATTCCGGGATATACCAATCTCCTTTTGAGGCGTAGGTAAAGTTTGGATATTCACTTAAGAGTGCTTCGCTTATCTTATGAAAAGTTTCGGAAGCATCTTCTCCATCTGCACGAAGTGCTAATGCCTTATCAGAAGTATCTTCCTGTGAAAATGCAGTGCCTCCCTGTCTTGATAAATAAGCCGCCATACGGACAAATCCATTAGCATTAGTCAGTTCTACATAAGATTCATCAACAAGATGGGCATATTCATGCTCAATAAAATCGGTAAGCTTTGTCAGCTTCATATAGCCAAGAATGGAGTATATATATGCATCGTAATCTACTTCTTCAGAATCAGGGCGTTCTCTTTCTCCTTCAAATTCACCTGGAAATGATACACGATAGTATTTATAAATATCTCTCAAATAATTGAAACGATGCCCCCGTTCGTCTGCGTTACAGATTTGTGTGATAGTATTGGCATTGACATCTTGTCCGTATACTTTCTGGGAACGAGTTTGTACTTCATATTGCATAAGAAGAATATCATCCGGACTGATTCCTGGATTACAGTAATATTTTTCGTAAAGAAGAACAGCGGCAGCAATCCATACGGCATCTTCCTGGCGATAACGTATCTGCAAGCTTCGTTCGACATCGCTCATAAAAGCATAATAAGCTTCTTCTGATTCAGGGTATAATGTACCGATTGCTTCCGTTAATTCTGGATGCATTTTTAATTCAAGAGTATTTGCATCGGTATTTTTACCCCAGAAGAAGAGATACCACCAGTATTCATTCCCCTCGTAATCTACTTCAGGATTCATGCTGTTTGCTTCACCTAAAAGTTGTCCGGCAGCGTTTAACTGAGATAAGATATCCTCCTGTGAACGATTGCTTTCAAAAGAAAGCTGTAGAAGTGTGGCAGCATGATTAAATGAAGAATAAATATGCTTGAGCAGGGAGATGTTTTTTTCATCAAGCTGTCCGGAATTTAAAATATTAGTCCATTGCTCTGTTGTGTAGCGGCTTTTTGATTGATAATCCGCTTCGTACTCATAATCACGCTGTCTTTGTTTGTCCGTAATCATAGTTATTGTCCTTTCTGATATAAGAAAATCCGGATAATATTCCTTCAGGAGATTATCCGGACGTAGAGGTGGGAAATAGTTTATGTCTCTGACGACTCAGATTCAAAAGTATGTCGTTCGATCTTTAAATAAACAATTTCCACCCGGTTTTTATCCATTTTTTTAATTGAATAGAGATAGTTACCTTCCTTTACCGTCTCGCCTTCTTTTGGGAGATGATCAAGAAGCTCGATCATATGTCCGCCAATGGAATCATAATCTTCTGACTCAATATCTGTACCAAGGACATCATTTAGATCGTCAAGCTTGGTGCTTCCTTCAATCTCATATTCGTCAGTGCCGATGCATCGAATTGCTTCAGTTTCTGAGGCATCAAATTCATCCTTGATATCACCGACAATCTCTTCGATAAGGTCTTCTAAAGTAACAAGTCCGGCAGTTGAGCCGTATTCATCAAGAACAATAGCGAAACTGATAGAATTATTACGCATCTCTTCCATTAAAGTAGAAGTCTTTTGATATTCATAAGTAAAAAATGGTTCTCTCAGCACCTTATATATGTCAAATGCCTCGTTTCGGTGTGTTTCCCGATAAAAAAACAAATCCTTAAGATTGAGAATTCCGATGACGTTATCTTTACTTTCTTCGTAAACAGGAAGTCTGGAATATTGTTCTGCTAAGAAAATCTCAACCAGTTCATCATAGGACATATCAACAGAAGCAAAAGAAACATCAATACGGGGAAGCATGATATCCTTTGCTACGGAATCGCCGAAATCGAATACATTATTAATAAGTTCTTTTTCTTCTTTTTCAATTACGCCACTTTCCTGGCTGACATCTACGATTGTTCGAAGCTCTAATTCTGTCATAGTCTGTCCGCTTCCCGGCTTGATTCCGAATAACCGGCATAAAAGACCACTGAAAAGATTCACCACATAGATTACAGGGGTGAGTACCGTTGTAATCGCATAAATAATTCCGGAATACAAAAGAGCCATACTTTCGTTCTTCATCGTTGCAATCGTTTTTGGAGTAATCTCACCAAAAATCAAAATAAGGAAAGTAAGAATTCCTGTTGCGATACCTACGAAAGTGCTGCTATTCTTTCCTAATCCAGCCTGTGAAGCAAGATTCATTGCCAGAGTTGTAGTAAGAGAAGAGGCAGTGAGGTTTACGATATTATTACCAATTAAAATGGCACTCAGCATTTTCTCCGGTTTTTCTATCAAGGAAAGCACTCTGGAAGCTTTTTTATTTCCCTGATTGGCAAGCGCTCGCATCCGGTGTTTATTTACGGTAGTAAGAGCTGTCTCTGCAGAAGAAAAGAAAGCAGATAGCAGTAACAGTATTAACAGAATAATAATTTGGCGTATGGAACTGGGGTCCAAGACATCATCTCCTTTTTAAAAAATATATTTGTATTATTATATTTTATAAAGGTTGTATTGTCAATCATGGTGTAAAAATATTGTGTTTTAT
>CAKREJ010000024.1 GCA_934317185.1 uncultured Anaerobutyricum sp.
ACAAAGCTTACAATGGGACTTATTGAGAATAAGTTAAAAGAGCATAATCTTTTAAGAACAACCAGAAGAAAGGTCATTAAACATGGTCAGTCTATTAATCTGGGAAGATTTCGTATAGAATTTATCAAAACGAACCACAGTATCAGTGATGCGGCAGCTCTTGCTATTTATACACCGGCAGGAATTATTGTCCACACAGGAGATTTTAAGATTGATTACACACCGGTATTTGGAGATGCGATTGATCTGGGACGTTTTGCAGAGCTTGGCAAGAAGGGTGTTCTCGCTTTGATGTGTGAGAGTACCAATGTAGAGCGTGAAGGATATACACCATCGGAGAGAACGGTAGGGCGAACGCTTCGTCATCTTTTTGATGAGAATAAAGATCATCGTATTATAGTGGCAACCTTCGCTTCTAATGTGGATCGTGTGCAGCAGATTATTGACTGTGCCTATAGCTGTGGAAAGAAAGTCGTGATTGAAGGAAGAAGCATGGTCAGTACCATTTCTACGGCAGCAGAACTTGGATATATCAAGATTCCGGATAATACTCTGATCGATATTGAACAGATGAAAAATTATGTAGATGAACAGCTTGTTCTCATCACAACAGGAAGCCAGGGTGAGACTATGGCAGCGTTAAGCCGCATGGCAGCCTCTACACACCGTAAAGTTTCCATTAAGCCGGGGGATGTCATTATTTTCAGTTCACATCCAATTCCGGGGAATGAGAAGGCTGTATCAAAAGTAATGAATGAGCTTGCTAAGAAGGGAGCCAGCGTTATTTTCCAGGATACGCATGTTTCCGGACATGCCTGTCAGGAAGAGATTAAGCTTATTTACACGCTGACCAAGCCACAGTATGCTATTCCGGTACATGGAGAGTACCGTCACTTAAAGAGACATAAGGACCTTGCGATTGAGATGGGAATCCCAAAAGAGAATGTTATGATATTACAGTCCGGTGATGTGCTTACGATTTCAAAAGAGAAGGCTGCAGTTACCGGTCATGTACCGGCACAGGGAATCTTAGTCGATGGTCTTGGTGTCGGTGACGTTGGTAATATCGTGCTTCGTGACCGTCAGCATCTTTCTCAGAACGGTTTGTTCATTGTTGTTGTTACACTTGACCGTTATAACGGAGTGCTTCTTGCAGGACCGGACATTGTTTCAAGAGGTTTTGTCTATGTAAGAGAGAGCGAGAAGCTTATGGAAGAGGCAAAGAGCGTTGTTACCAATACATTAGAACACTGTAATGCTAAGAAGATTACAGACTGGGGCCGTATTAAGGGAGCCATTCGTGATGATCTTGGAGATTATATCTGGAAGAAGATGAAGAGAAGTCCAATGATTCTTCCAATCATTATGGAAGTGTAGAAAAAGATGGAAGAAGGAAAGTTATCAATACCGTTCTTGCCTGATACAGAAGATATTCGCCGGAATACAAAGAGTCTGACAAATATAATCTGTCATACAGAAGACTATATTTGTTATCAAAAGGATTTGGCGGCTTTAAAAGGGCAGGAAGAATTGTATTGTAAATTTAAAGAATTTCGTAGAAAGAATTTACAATTGCAATTAGAAAAAGAACAGGAACAGTACTTCGCAAAAATAGAAGAGCTTCATTCAGAATACAAAAATATACTGACAGAGCCAATTGTTGTAGATTTCCTTTCTGCAGAACAGCGGATGTGTAAATTGATGAGACTGGTATATGATGGTATAGCAGAAGAGGTAAAGTTAGATTTATCCTATATGGATGATTGTGAATGATCTGTTCAGGCAAATACAGACAGGATATCAGATATAGCCTCCGGCAGGATTGCAGAGATGTGCAGAAGAAGAATGCCATGCATTGTATGATGTGCATCTCTGCAAGAATGCCGGGGCATTCTTGAAAAATGAGATCGGTAGTTTACGATAAAAGAGGTAAATTTATGGCAGAGAAAATAATGCATACTATTATAAAAATACTGATATATATCTTTATGGTACTTCTCATGGTCCTGCTGTTTGTGCGTATGAAAGGAATCGGGCATGTTATTTTTGCAGATGAGGCAAAAGATAAGAATCCGCAGATAGCCAGAGAAGGCGTACTTATCGTAGAACAGAAGGAATCCATTCTTTCAATTTCTAAAGAACTGGCAGAGCAGGAGATTGTAAAGAATCCATATTTGTTCGCAATATCTCTTCGCTGTATGGATGGTTATGAAAATATCCAACCGGGAGAATACAAAGTAACTTCTTCTGAAAAGCCATCAGAGATATTAAAACAGTTAACTCATGAAGGAGAAAAGTTACAATGATTACAGAAGAAAGAATTCTGGATTTCATTCGTTCCTTTGGAGTAGACAGAGGTTCAGAGGCTTTGCATATAATTGAAAAGGAAGCCATCAGAGATGATGTACCGATTATTCGCAAAGAAACCGGAGAGCTTCTACGAATACTGCTGCAAATTAAAAAACCGGAGAGAATTCTGGAGGTAGGTGCTGCCATAGGATTTTCTTCGGTTTTTATGGGTGAAAATACAGGCAAAGATACAAAGATAACAACAATTGAGAATTATCCTCCACGGATTGAACGGGCGAGAGCGAATATTGCACTTGCAGGTCTGGAAAATAAAATAACTTTAATTCCGGGAGATGCAGCAGAAGTTTTAAAAGAGCTGTCCGGAAGCTGGGATTTTATTTTCATGGATGCGGCAAAGGGGCAGTATATTCATTTTATGCCGGAAGTATTAAGATTATTGGCACCGGGAGGAATACTGGTATCAGATAATGTACTTCAGGATGGAGATATCTTTGAATCTCGTTATGGAATCAGGAGAAGAAACCATACGATTCATAATCGGATGAGAGAGTATTTATATGCATTGACACATGAAGAGGTGCTTGATACCGTAATCCTTGAAACAGGGGATGGGATGGCAATCAGTGTAAAAAAGGAATAAAGTGAAATTTTTCATGAAAATTTACTATTAGTTTAGGAAGTAGTTAGGAAGAATAAAGATAGAGACAAAGAGAAAGAAAGGGATATAATGAGAAATACAGAATTACTCATACCGGCAAGCAGTTTAGAAGTATTGAAGACAGCAGTGCTTTATGGTGCAGATGCGGTTTATATTGGCGGCGAGATGTATGGACTTCGAGCAAAAGCCCGCAACTTTTCGAAAGAAGATATGAAAGAGGGGGTAGCGTTTGCTCATGAAAATGGAGTAAAGGTATATGTCACAGCAAATATCGTGGCACATAATGAGGATTTAGAAGGAGTTCGAGAATATTTTAAAGAATTAAAAGAAATCGGACCGGATGCTCTTATTATCTCTGATCCGGGAGTATTTATGATTGCTAAGGAGGAGTGTCCTGATATAGAGCGTCACATCAGTACACAGGCAAATAGTACAAACTATGCCACGTATAATTTCTGGTATGCACAGGGAGCAAGTCGTGTTGTGGCAGCAAGGGAACTATCTTTAGCAGAGCTTTCAGAGATCCGTGCGAACATTCCGGAAGATATGGAGATAGAAGCTTTTGTTCACGGAGCAATGTGCATTTCCCATTCCGGAAGATGCTTGCTTAGCAATTATTTTACAGGAAGAAATGCGAATATGGGAGCCTGCACACATCCATGCCGCTGGAAATACTATGTTATGGAAGAAAGCAGGCCAGGAGAGTATCTTCCTGTAGAGGAGAATGAGAGAGGCACTTACATTTTTAATTCAAAAGATTTGTGTATGATCGAACATATTCCGGATTTGCTTAAGGCCGGTGTAGACAGCCTTAAGATAGAAGGCCGCATGAAAACGGCACTATATGTAGCTGCAGTTACAAGAACTTACAGAAGAGCAATTGATGATTACAAGGCTTCTCCGGAATTATTTGAAAAAAATCTTGATTATTACCGTGAAGAAATTGCAAAATGCACATATCGTCAGTTTACTACAGGATTTTATTACGGAAAAACAGATGAGAATTCTCAAATTTATGATGCCAATACTTATATTAAAGAATACACTTATATTGGAATTGTACAAGATGTTGATGAGAATGGCTGGTGTAAGATTTATCAGCGAAATAAGTTCTCTGTAGGAGAAACAATTGAAGTGATGATTCCGGATGGAAGCAATAAGAATCTCAAAGTGCTTGGCATGGAAGATGGAGAACGTAATGCAGTAGAATCTGCCCCACATCCAAAGCAAGAAATCTGGATCAACTTTGGGGAAGCCTTAGAAAAGGGATATCTTCTTCGAAGAAAAGAGTAGGAACAGTGTCCATCCTGTCGTGCATATAATGTAAGGAACACGGGTTTCGGAGCGTTGTATGCGGTCGTTTAAGAAGCCATTAAAGGCAGAAGAAGAAAGATATTATCTTAAAATGTACCGTGACGGAGATGAGAAGGCGAAAGAAAAGTTGATTGAGCATAATCTCAGGCTGGTTGCCCATATTGTAAAAAAATATAACTCACCAGACCGGGACCTGGATGACTTGATTTCGATTGGTACGATAGGACTGATTAAAGCGGTTAATACGTTTGATCTGAATAAGGGTGGACGGCTTGTAACTTATGCGGCCAGATGTATAGAGAATGAACTTTTGATGATGCTTCGGCAGGAAAAGAAGATTCTTCGGGAAGTGTCTTTATATGAGCCGATAGGTACAGATCAGGAAGGAAATCATATCAGCCTTTTAGATATCATTTCTACAGAAGAGGCAGATTTGATAGAACAATATCTGCATAAATATTATTTGAGTCGTTTAGAACAGGAAGTATTCTTTTTAAAAGATGAACGGGAGCGGGAAATTATTTTAAAACGCTATGGTTTGTGTGGAAATGAACCACATACGCAAAAAGAAGTAGCGGCACAGATGGACATTTCAAGATCTTATGTAAGCCGTATTGAGAAAAAAGCATTAGAGAAGCTCAGAAGCAGTTATGAGCAGTATTTGTAGGTACCCCTCGTACCGATTGAGAAATAATGCGAAGGATAAGGAAGGAAGATTTATGCTGCATATGTTATATCCTGATGAATATAAGGAGTCTACTTACAAAATTGATTTTAAAAAGTTATATAAAGACGGATACAGAGGAATATTATTTGACATTGATAATACCTTAGTTCCTCATGGGGCACCGGCTGATGACAGAGCGATTAGGCTGTTTGAAGAATTAAGAGCTATCGGTTTTCAGACCTGCCTCATATCAAATAATAAAGAACCGAGAGTAAAAAGCTTTTGTGACAAGGTGGGTTCTACTTATGTCTTTAAGGCAGGTAAGCCTCTGCCGGGGGGATATGAAGAAGGAATGCGGAGAATGAAAACAACGAAGAAAAATACTCTCTTTATAGGAGATCAGATTTTTACGGATGTGTTAGGTGCAAAACGAGCAGGACTTTATACCATTATGGTTAAGCCAATTCACCCGAAAGAGGAGATACAAATTGTATTAAAACGGTATTTGGAAAAAGTCGTTCTGTTTTTCTATTTCCGAAGCGTGAGGAAAAAAAGTGTTGAAAAATAGAGGTATTTATTATAGAATAGATTAATGAATGATTTACTAGTGATTAAGGAGGAATTTCAGATATGATTTCTGCAGGCGATTTTAAAAATGGCTTAACTATCGAACTTGAGGGAAATGTTTTTCAGATTGTAGATTTCCAGCATGTAAAACCAGGAAAGGGTGCAGCTTTCGTAAGAACAAAGATGAAGAATATTAAGAATGGTGGTGTTGTTGAGAAGACTTTCCGTCCAACAGAGAAGTTCCCACCAGCACATATCGAGCGTACAGATATGCAGTATTTATATACAGACGGTGATTTATATTACTTCATGGATGTAGAGACATTCGACCAGATCGCATTGAATGAAGATATGATTGGTGATTCACTTAAGTTTGTTCGTGAGAATGATATGGTTAAGATGATCTCTCATAACGGAGATATTTTTGCTGTAGAACCACCTATGTTTGCAGAGTTAGAAGTAACAGAATGTGAACCAGGAGAGAAGGGTAACACAGCAACAGGAGCAACAAAGCCTTGTACAGTTGAGACAGGTGCTGTTGTATATGTACCTTTATTCGTAAATCTTGGCGATAAGTTAAAGATTGATACCAGAACAGGAGAATACTTATCCAGAGTATAATTTTTGTTCATTTCGGAATATTTTTATGATATTTTGGAACTATGCAATAAGTTAAAAGCAGGCGGAAATCATACATTGGTTTTCGCCTTTTTATCTTGTAATGTATTCTCTTTTCCAAAGAATACATAGCAGATTTTGAAAGTATATTAAAGAACATATTTAATGTAATGTATCTCTATAGGAGGCAATTATGAGAAGAAAGAAAAAAACGGGTACCATTAAGATGATCGCAGCAATTGTCATTGTTGTGATATTATTATGTGGTATTTTTGCAATTATAAGGAATCTTGTTTCCCCTGCATCAGCAGATAATAAAGCAGGAAACAAAGGAAGCGATTCAGGCAAAGCAACCGAGGCTTCAACCGAGAAAGCAGATAACAGTGTACCGATGACGGATTTAAAGGTAAGTGCTCCGGCAACAACAATTCGTGTTGGTGAGACAATGCAGTTAAAAATTACTCATGAGCCATCAAATGCAACAAATACAAAGCTGAAGTGGACTTGTGATAAGGATGGAATGGTGACTGTAACAAAAGATGGCGTATTAAAACCAGGAGATGATGCAGGAAAGAATACAGTGAAAGTAACCGCTGCTGCAACAGATGGTTCTAAGTTAAGTGCTTCTTTTGATTTGAGAATCTATCCGGCGATTGATCCGGATAAACCGATGGTTGCAATTACCTTTGATGATGGTCCAAATCCTGAGACAACAACACCGATGCTTGATACCTTAGAAGAAAATTATGCGAAGGCTACCTTCTTCTGCTTAGGACAGAATGCAGGATATTATCCGGAAACAGTACAAAGAGAGTATAATCTTGGTATGGAGGTTGGAACGCATACTTATAGCCATAAAGTACTTACCAGTCTTGACGGAGCTTCACTTGACAGTGAAATCAGTAAGTCTGTTGATGCGATTGAAGGTGCGATCGGAGTGAAACCAACCTTAATGCGTCCACCTTACGGTGCGGTAAATAAAACGGTATTATCTGCAGTAGGAGGATATAACCTTTGCTGTATGAACTGGTCTCTTGATACAGAAGACTGGAAAACAAAGAATGCGGATGCAACTTATAACGAAGTTATGAAGGCGAAGGATGGAGATGTTGTACTTCTTCACGATATCCATGAATATAATGTGGATGCAGTAAAGCGATTTATTCCAGATCTCATTGCACAGGGATTTCAGTTAGTGACCGTACCTGAGCTTTATAAAGCAAGAGGAGAAAGTCTTGATCCTGGAACAGTGCATTATCGTACAGATCCTACGACACAGGCAGGAACAGAGACAACACCGGCAGCTTCTACAGATGCAGCACAAGACACGACCGCTTTAGAGTAAGCAAAAGAGGAAGTGTGATATGAGTCAGAAAAATAAAGGGATTATCCTGATTATTACGTCAGCTTTTTTCTTTGCACTCATGAATATGATGGTTCGGCTTGCCGGAGATTTGCCATCCATTGAAAAAAGTTTTTTCCGTAATTTTGTTGCGGTGTTTTTTGCATTTTTTGCACTGAAAAGGTCGCATACCCCGATTCATGTACCAAAAGGACAATTAAAAAATCTGGTCATGCGTTCTGTTTGTGGGACAGTTGGAATTTTGTGTAATTATTATGCGATTGATCATCTGATGCTTGCAGATGCTTCTATTTTGAATAAATTGTCTCCGTTTTTTGCGATTCTTTTTTCATTTATTTTATTAAAAGAAAAAGTCCATCCATTTGCAGCGTGTTGTGTGATCGTTGCGTTTCTGGGAAGCCTGTTCGTTATTAAGCCTGGGTTTGCTTCTGTGACGGCATTACCGGCTTTTGTTGGACTGCTTGGTGGAATGGGAGCGGGAATTGCCTATACTTATGTACGAAAGCTTGGAACAAACGGAGTGAAGGGACCATTTATCGTTCTTTTCTTCTCTGCATTTTCCTGTATTGTCACGCTTCCGTACCTTATATTTGATTTTCATCCGATGACACTTGCACAGTTTGGATGTCTGCTTCTTGCCGGTTTATTTGCAAGTGGGGGACAGTTCACTATTACTGCAGCATATACTTATGCACCGGCAGGAGAAATATCAATCTATGATTATTCACAGATTATTTTCTCAACGATCCTCGGATTTTTGTTTCTTAGACAGATACCGGATCTGTGGAGCTTTGTCGGATATGGAATCATTATTGCTGCTTCCATTGCGATGTTTTTGTTCAATAACCGAAAGAGAGCTTAGTCTCTCTTTCTTTTTTTGTTCTTTTACATGATTTTTGGCCTTTTCATAAATATCAAAAGCTTCCTGATAACGGGGGCTGTAATCATTGTGGTAACGACCTGTTTTTTTCATTATTAAATCTCCAATGTATTCTAAAAAGTTAAAATTTGTTATAAATAAAAACAAAAAGTACAATTATCTGTATAGATAGTATCTTTACTATACTATATTTTTAAATTTTTGTCTGTTTAAAACACTGTAAACTTGTAACACGATGATTCTTGAGTGGAAGAATAAGTTTTGTTCGTTAAAAAAACAAAAATATCTTGCAAGAAGAGGATAGACATAGTATTATATTTAGATACCTTTAAAAGGTGTTATAAAACACATAGCAGGAGGGCAAGGTACATGAGTAGCCATTTGAGTAAGACTGAATATAAAATTATGGAATATTTTTGGTCTACGGAGAAGAAGTATACATTTGGAGAGTTGATGAAGTATTTCAATGAAGAAGAAGGAAAAGAATGGAAGAAACAGACTCTGAATACTTTTTTAAGCCGTTTGATCGATAAAGGATTATTGGAAAGAAAAAAAGAAGGAACAAAGGCTTATTACAGTATGCGACTGACAAAGGCAGAGTTTAAGCAGTATAAAGCAAAGACTATTCTTGAAGAAGATTATGAAGGAAAAATCAGTCACTTTATTGCTGCTTTGACAGGCAATAATGCGATTACCAATATAGATGAACAGGAGTTGCTTGAATATATTCTGAATAAGAAGAGATAGCAGAGGAAAGAGGATTCGTCCCATGTGGCATAATATCCCGGCTGCCATCACAATTTAAAACAATAAGGCTGAGGCTTTCTGGAATTAGATTTGTAGAGAAAATTTCAGAAAATTGAGCATATTGTAATAAAATAAAGAAAGTGATAAAGTGTACTGTGTAACAACAGTATGCTTTTCTTTTTTATGAAACTTTTATTATAAAAACACATCTATATACAAAAAGAGATAAAGTATTTTGTTAAAATGCAGGAGGGGAATTTATGTGGTTTAGGAAGATGGGAGTTGGAATATTAATAGGCGTACTTTTATGTTCTACAATAGTTGAGGCAGGAGAAAGAGAGAGTGGCAAACCAGGAACAATATCAACAGTGGAGAAAATGTCTGAAGTTCCGCATAAAATATATGGAAAAAAGAAACACAGAAATAAAATATTAAAAATGCCCGGAAAGTTTAAGCTTCCACCGGATGTTCGAATAGGTGATATTATAAAGACGGAAAAAGGATATAGTCAAGTTGTTGATATTTTGGGAAATGGCAGAGTTCGACTCAGACCACTTAATAAAAAATATCACAGAAAACACAAAACAAGAGTAAAAAAGAGATATAATTAGAAAACAAGAGAAAATAAAAGATAAGATTAAATATATTCTAAATAACAAAAAAATAAGCATTTTTTTAACTTGCAATTATAAAAGAAAAAACATATTATAGGTATTAGTGATTAGCACTCAAATCTGACGAGTGCTAACAAAACAAAATCAGAGAGATAACAGATTTACAATTAATTTTAAATTAGGAGGCATTATATTATGAAGTTAGTACCATTAGCAGACAGAGTTGTATTAAAACAGCTGGAGGCAGAAACAAAAACAAAGACCGGTATTATTCTTACTAGCTCCGCACAGGAAAAACCACAGGAAGCAGAAGTTGTTGCTGTAGGTCCTGGAACAGATGACGTTAAAATGGAAGTAGCAGTTGGACAGAAAGTAATCTATTCTAAATATGCAGGAACAAATGTTAAGATGGAAGAAGAAGAGTATATTATCGTAAAACAGAGCGATATTCTTGCAATCGTAGAATAATTTAGATTTAAACCAGTGTCAGTAGAAGACAGATAGTATTTTTTTCTGACAAGACATTAATCATCAGTCACATTTGACTGTTCAGATTCTATGAATTGTCAAGTGTGGATTGAAACAAGTAATTATAATATAATTATAATCTATATTTTGGTAAATATATTTTAGAAACAGGAGGAATCTTTATTATGGCTAAAGAGATTAAATATGGTGTAGAAGCCAGAAAAGCATTAGAAGCAGGCGTAAATCAGTTAGCAGATACTGTAAGAGTAACACTTGGACCGAAAGGACGTAACGTAGTTCTTGACAAGAGCTTTGGTGCACCTTTAATTACAAATGATGGTGTTACAATCGCAAAAGATATCGAATTAGAAGATGCATTTGAAAATATGGGTGCTCAGATCGTAAAAGAAGTTGCAACAAAGACAAATGATGTTGCAGGTGACGGTACTACAACAGCTACTGTTTTAGCACAGGCAATGATTAATGCAGGTATGAAGAACTTAGCAGCAGGTGCTAATCCTATTATCTTAAGAAAAGGTATGAAGAAAGCAACAAGTGCAGCAGTAGAAGCGATCGAAAAGATGAGCGAGCAGGTTGGAGGCAAAGAACAGATTGCCAAAGTTGCATCTATTTCAGCAGCAGATGAAGAAGTTGGTCAGTTAGTAGCAGACGCTATGGAGAAAGTTTCTCAGGATGGTGTTATTACGATCGAAGAATCTAAGACAATGAAAACAGAACTTGACCTTGTAGAAGGTATGCAGTTCGACCGTGGATATATTTCTGCTTACATGGCAACTGATATGGAAAAAATGGTTGCGGAATTAGATGATCCATACATTCTGATCACAGATAAGAAGATTGCTAATATTCAGGAAATCCTTCCGTTATTAGAGCAGATCGTACAGAGTGGTTCTAAGTTATTAATTATCGCAGAAGACATTGAAGGTGAGGCATTAACAACGTTAATCGTTAATAAATTAAGAGGTACATTCTCTGTTGTTGGTGTGAAGGCTCCTGGATATGGTGACAGAAGAAAAGCTATGCTTGAAGATATTGCTATCTTAACAGGTGGTACAGTTGTTTCCGAAGAAGTTGGTATTGAACTGAAAGATGCAACAATGGATATGCTTGGTCGTGCAAAATCTGTTAAGGTTGAAAAAGAGAATACAGTAATCGTTGACGGTGCTGGTGATAAAGATGCGATTAAGGCAAGAGTAGGTCAGATTAAGTCTCAGATTGAAGAGACAACATCTGAATTTGACAGAGAAAAATTACAGGAAAGATTAGCTAAATTATCTGGTGGTGTTGCAGTTATCCGTGTTGGTGCAGCAACAGAAACAGAAATGAAAGAAGCAAAACTTCGTCTGGAAGATGCTTTAGCAGCAACAAGAGCAGCGGTAGAAGAAGGTATCATCGCAGGTGGTGGATCAGCTTATATCCATGCAGCAAAAGCAGTAAAAGAAATGTCTAAAGAACTTGTCGGTGATGAGAAGACAGGTGCAGAAATCGTTCTTAAAGCATTAGAAGCTCCTTTATACCACATTGCAGCAAATGCAGGTCTTGAAGGTTCTGTTATTATTAATAAAGTAGCAGAAAGTGAAGCAGGTATTGGATTTGATGCTTTAACAGAAAGATATGTAAATATGATCGAATCCGGAATCATCGACCCTGCTAAGGTAACAAGAAGTGCATTACAGAATGCAACAAGTGTAGCTTCTACATTACTGACAACAGAATCTGTAGTAGCAGATATCAAAGAAGATACACCAGCTCCGGCAATGCCAGCAGGTGGCGGAATGGGAATGATGTAATCAACAATTTTTGAGGAATCTTTCTCTTACTAATTTTATTAATATAAGAAATTGAAACGTACAGTATCGTATATGTAAAGATAGTCATGAGGAGAAGATGCTTAAACGCACTTTACTTATTGTGACGTTGCAGTTGCGATACTGTACTTTTTTTGATTCCCACGTTCACTCAAATCAAAATATTATTTTTAGAGGTTTTGTGCTATAATAGGTTTTACTAATGTGCCCTTGGAATCTTCTTATAAATCTTCTTAAATATAAGTAAGTGAAGGGAAGACTCTAAGAGTATATACTACATACATGGAGGTTTTTTTTAGAAAAAATGGTTGGTATAATAATATTACAGATTATATTAATTACATTGAATGCGATTTTTTCAAGTGCAGAGATTTCCGTAATTTCTATGAATGAAACAAAGATAAAGCAGATGGCAGAGGAAGGTGACCGGCGGGCACAAAAGGCGGTACTCCTTCTTGAAAAACCGGCAAAGTTTCTTGAGACGATACAGGCGGCTGTAACATTTGCGGGACTGCTCAGCGGTGCTTTTGTAGCTGTATATTTTGCAGAGTTCGTAAAGAATATAGTGTTGGAAATGCTTATAGGAAAGCTTGCTGTTTCGGAACAGATTGTTTATGGGATTTTGGTTGTTGTGATTACGTTGATTCTTACATATGTGAATCTGTTGTTTGGAGAGATTTTGCCGAAAAGAGTGGCGATGAGCAAGTCAGAGGATGATGCATTTAAAATGGCAGGAATCCTGTTTTTTGCTGCGAAGCTTTTTGCACCACTTGCAGGACTACTTAGTTTTTCTTCTAACATTTTTCTGCGAATCATAGGTATTAATCCAGAGGAAGAGCAGGAAGTAGTTACAGAAGAAGAAATTCGTATGATGCTTGCAGAGGGAAAAGAGCAGGGTACGATTCAGAATGAAGAGAGTAAGCTGATTCAGAATGTCTTTGAATTTAATGATACAACAGCAGAACAGGTCAGCACGAGACGGAGAGATCTGGTTTGTTTAAACCTTGAAGATGATGCACAGGAGTGGGAAAAGACAATCAGAGAATGTCGTTTTTCACATTTTCCGATTATTGACTCGAATCAGGAAGATGTCGTAGGAATTCTTGATACAAAAGATTATTTTCGTTCCGAAGATAAGTCGAAGGAATGTGTAATGAAGAATGCAGTGGATGAGCCATATTTTGTACCGGAGAATATGAAGGCCAATGTACTGTTTGCACATATGAAGAAGGTCAGAATCTATTTTGCGGTTGTGCTTGATGAGTATGGTGGAATGAGTGGTATTGTAACTTTGCATGATCTGGTAGAAGCTTTAGTTGGGGAGCTTGAAGAAGAAGAGATGCCGGCAAAACCGGAAGATATTAAAAAAATAAAAGAGAATGTCTGGAGAATTCAGGGGTGTGCACAGCTTGATGAAGTATCGGAGGCTCTTGATGTACCGTTTCCGGAAGTATTTGATACTTTCAGTGGTTTTGTGTGGGACGCAATCGGAAGAGTTCCGGCAGAAGGAGAAAAGTTTTCTCTGGAAGTGAATGATTTAAAGATAGATGTAAAAAATATTACGAATCATATGGTAGACTATGCAATTGTGCGCAAGGTTAAGAAAAGAGGAAGCGATGAAGCGGATATTTAATTTATTAAAAAAGCAGAGTCCAAGCCGGATTATTGCATTAGGATTTGGTGTGGTGATTCTGACGGGAGCAATGCTGTTGATGATGCCTTTTTCTCTGAAAGAAGGAGTGAAGCTTTCTTTTCTTAATGCGTTGTTTACCTCAACGAGTGCAGTTTGTGTTACGGGGCTTGTTGTAGTAGATACTGCAGACAGCTTTACAGCAATCGGGCAGATGGTTGTTGCGGCTTTAATACAGATTGGCGGCCTGGGAATCGCATCTGTTGGTGTCGGTCTGATTATCGCAGCCGGTAAGAGAGTAAGTATTAAAAGCCGTCTGATGGTAAAAGAGGCGTTAAATGTTGACACATACGGAGGAATGGTACGTTTAGTCAGGGTTGTTCTTGCTATCACAATTGGATTTGAGGCAGTAGGAGCGATTGTAAGTTTTTTTGTATTTCGGAAAGACTATGCCCCATTGCGTGCAGTAGGAATAAGCATTTTTCATTCGATTGCCGCATTTAATAATGCCGGCTTTGATAATCTTGGAGGGATGCATAATCTGATTCCGTACAAAGATAATATTTTACTAAATATAACAACAGATATTTTAGTCATTGCCGGAGGTCTTGGATTTCTTGTTCTTGTAGATATTGTAAAGCAAAAACGTTTTAAGAAGCTCTGCTTACATTCTAAAGTTGCTATTTCTATGACAGCAGTGCTTTTGTTTGGTGGAATGTTCGTTTTAAAGGCAACAGAAAAAAATATCACATGGATGGGTGCGTTTTTCCAGAGTATGACAACGAGAACAGCGGGATTTTCTACTTATGATATTGGAAGCTTTTCAAAAGCAGGCTTGTTTGCTATGTGTGTTCTTATGTTTATCGGTGCTTCTCCCGGTTCAACAGGAGGCGGTGTAAAGACAACTACAGTATTTGTCATGGTGCAGGCTTTGAAATGCTTAGGAAAGAAAAAGTCGGCACATGCTTTCCGGCGCAGTATATCCGATGAAAATATTTCAAAGGCATTTATGATTACGGTATTATATGTCGGCATTTTGTGTGTTGCTACATTTTTGATATGTATATTTGAGCCGGAATACGATTTTATACAGCTTATTTTTGAAGTGACCTCTGCATTTAGTACAGCAGGACTTTCTACAGGGATTACACCGGAGCTTGGAATTGCCGCAAGAATACTTATAATCCTGTTAATGTTTACCGGACGAGTTGGAGCATTTACTCTTCTTTCTGTATGGAGTAAAGATACGACACCGAATGCAAGATATTCTGAAGAAATGATTTCGATTGGATAGAAGAAAGGATGTAGAGATGAAGAAGAATCGTGGAGCAGCCTATGGCGTGATTGGACTTGGACGTTTTGGAACCGCACTTGCGATCGCACTTGCACAGGCAGGAAAAGAAGTTATCGCAGTTGACAGAAGCGAAGAAAAAATTAAAAATATCCGTCGTTATACGGACTATGCTTTTGTGGCAGAAAGTTTGGGAATGGATACGTTAAGAGAAATAGGAATCCAGAATTGTGATGTTGCGATTGTTTGCATTGGGGAAAAGGTTGATGTCAGTATTTTAACAACAATGTCTGCATTAGAACTTGGTGTACCGCAGGTTATCGCAAAAGCGACCAGTGAGGAACAGGGAGCGGTATTAAAGAAGCTTGGAGCACAGGTGGTTTATCCGGAACGAGATATGGCACTTCGACTTGGGAAAAAATTAATATCTGATAATTTTCTTGATTTTGTTTCTTTAAGTAATAATATAGAAATTCGCCAGATTCCGGTTGGGAAAAACCTAATCGGCAAAAGTGTGCAGGAATCAGAAATTCGTCGAAGATACAAATTAAATATTATAGCGTTGGAAAATAGTTCAGACACGAATATTGAAATTATGCCGGATTATCATTTTAAACATAATGATATTATTGTGGTTATTGGAAAAACAGAAAATATGGATAAATTTGAAAAGGAAAATTAGTCTGGATATTTTGAGAAGGATGCTTTAACATAGTTATAGAAGGTTGCTAACGGATATGTGATGCATTGTATGACGTACATCTTACAGTAAGAATGCCGGGGCATTCTTTAACAAGGTATTACGAAGAAGGATATAAAGTATCGAAAGCGAAAGAAAGGTAGAAAAGAATGACAAAAGAACAGTTTATGATGGAATTAGAACAGTCTCTGCAAGGAGAAGTGTCTGCATATGAATTGTCCGATTCTTTAACATATTACAGACAGTATTTTGAAGATGAGATTCGTAATGGAAAAAGTGAAGAAGATGTGATTGGGGAGTTGGGAAGTCCACGCCTTATCGCACGTTCTATTATTGATGCACATGGAAACGAGGAAGGAGCTTCTGCTAATTCAGGTTATGGAGATGAAAACTATGAAGGAAGCTCTTACGGTGATTACGGGAATTCATATACTTCGGAAAGAGGCGATATTGAAGGCAAACGACAGGGAGGGAAAGGAACGCTCCAGAATGCAGGAAGAATGATGATGACAATAATCATTTCTGCACTTATATTTTTTGTGGTACTATTCTTACTTCGGGCATTGCTGCCGGTTGCAGTTGTAATTATCGCAATCGTGTTCATCGTTCGTTTAATTCGTGGATAGATTAAGAGTGTAAAATGATTCCAAGAACACATGGAGTAAAAGGAGGCCGTATGGTGCGGGAAGAGTTATTAGAGAAAGTATCTGAGAAGAGAGAAGAGTTTATTTCCTGGTATCATGAATTTCATCAGATACCGGAATTGGGTTTTGAGGAAAAGGAAACAACAGAATTAATCTGTGAGAAACTTACTGCGATGGGAATTCATCCACTTCGCCTGGACCCGACAGGAGTGACTGCTTACATCGGACCACACGATGCCTATACGGTAGGTCTTAGAGCAGATATTGACGGTCTTAGAGTTTCAGAAGATACCGATTTGCCATTCCAGTCCAAACATCCCGGAAAGATGCATGCCTGTGGACATGATGGACATATTACAGGACTTTTAGGTGCTGCCTCCGTATTAAAAGAAATGGAGGCAGAGCTTAGCGTGCGAGTCAAACTGATTTTTCAGCCATCTGAAGAAAACACGAAGGGAGCAAAGCAGATCATTTCTCAGGGAATCTTAGAAGATGTTGATGAGGTGTTTGGCCTTCATCTGTTTTCAGATATAAAGGCCGGGGAGATTTCAGTAGAACCAGGAGCCAGAATGGCACAGACAGATCGTTTTACTATCACTTTCATCGGAAAAGGTGGTCATGCAGCAAAGCCACATCAATGCGTGGATGCTACCGTTATGGCAGCAGATTTTGTGATGAATATACAGACAATTGTCGCCAGAGAATTAGATCCGATCGAAGGAGCGGTCGTCACAGTCGGCTCCTTAAAATCAGGAACACAATATAATATTATTTCAGGAAAAGCAATATTAGAGGGGACTTGTCGAAGTTATTCCGAAGACGTAGCACAGCATTTGCAGGATGCTATCCGAAGAAGAGCAGAGGCAGTCGCCGACAGCTATGGTGGAACTGTAAAGATTGCTTATGAGCAGGGGTCCCATCCACCGGTAATTAATGATGAACATATTTCTCACCGGATTGCAGAAGAGGCAGAAAGACTTTTAGAGCAGAGGAAGCTTGTCCATATCGCACCGTTAATGCTCGGAGAAGACTTCTCCTGGTATCAGAAGGAAGTGCCGGGTGTATTTGCCTTCGTAGGCTGTGGCACACCGGGAAGAAAGTGCTATCCCAATCATCATCCAAAGTTTGAAATCGAAGAATCCGCCCTTGCTGATGGAGTGCTGCTTCATCTGGCGGCAGTAGTTTCTGCGATGCACCGGGAGAAGGAAGAGTAGAGAACATTTATAGCGGACGTTGAAAAATATTGAGCCGCAGAATATATAAGCAGAATATATAATTAAAAAAGTAAGGAGGAGAAAATGAAAAAGAAAAAAGGAATCCTTCTGCTGTTGTTTATTACTATCTTTTTATGTGTGCTATGTCTTATCGAATATGCTTTACTCTGTAAGAGCCGGGAGCAGAATCGTAAGCTCCAATCAGATGAGATACAGCAAATACGAAAGACAGCGAACGTTCCTAAACAGGATGTATCAGAAGACGGTGTAAAAGCACATGGAAAGCTTACAGTAAAAGGAATTAATTTAATAGATGAAAAAGGAAATAAAGTACAGCTGAGAGGAATGAGCAGTCATGGCCTTCTCTGGTATCCGGAATATACGAATTATTCGTCAATTTGCGAAACAAAAAAGTGGGGAGCGAATATGTTCCGTATTGCGATGTATTCCGATGATGGAAATGGAGGGGGAGGATATGTGCAGAATCCAGATCTTAGTTGGAAATTGATGCAGGCAGCTATAGAAAATACATTGGCAGCAGATATGTATGCACTTGTAGATTGGCATATGCTTGGTGAGCAGAATCCACTTAATAATGTTAAGAAGGCAAAAGAATTTTTTTCAGAAGTTTCTGCTCTCTATGGGAAAAAGGATGGTATAATATATGAGATATGTAATGAGCCAAATGGAGACACAACGTGGGAAGACATTGTAGAATATGCAAACCAGATCATTCCGGTGATTCGGGCTAATGCACCAGATGCAGTGATTTTGGTAGGAACACCGGATTATAGTTATTCCATTACAAAGGTGAAAAAAGATGCATTACCGTATTCTAATTTAATGTATAGCTATCATTTTTATGCAGGACAGTATGATGATGCATACGAAAATATGATAGCAGACTGTCAGAGCGGAGGAATACCGATTTTTGTGTCAGAGTGGGGAATTAATACGGAGCAGGGAGAGAAGGATGCACTAAAGCAGGGAGAGAATTTTGCCAGCTATTTAAATCAAAAGGGAATCAGCTTTGCAGCATGGTCGCTTTCTAATAAAGATGAGGTGTTTTCAGCTTTACAATCAGACTGTAAGAAATATAGTGGCTGGAAAGAGAAGGACTTAACAGAAGTGGGACGTATTTTATTTTCTGCATTGGGAGGAAAGTAAATATAAAAAGTAAATATAATACGTAGCAAAAACGAGGATGCGGTTATGGAAAAACAGGAAAAAAAGACAATGAAGAAAAATACGGGCTGGAATAAGTTTTTTATCATTCTCACAATGA
>CAKREJ010000025.1 GCA_934317185.1 uncultured Anaerobutyricum sp.
TTTTTCGTCCGTCGCCTCTTCAAATCAGGAGTTAAATAAATATTATGATTCCTTCAATGATAAATACCGCTGCACAGGCTCCTACCGCTACCACGATCAGGCTTTTTCTCTGATAAGCAAGTATGATAGCAACTACAAGTCCTGCGATAGAAGAAATCAAATTTCCAGTTGCTGTAAAGATTGCCGGGATTGTCATGGCTGCTAATACGGTATATGGAATATAATATAAAAAGGAATTAAAAAATTTGTTTTTTATTTTGTGTTTTACAAGTACAAGTGGAATGGCTCTGATTAAATAAGTTACAATTGCCATCACTAAAAGATAGGGTAAAAATATTTTAAAGCTCATCTTCACTCACCTCCACTGGGAATAATATTGCCGCAATAAAAGATGCCACTACGGTACAGATAATAATTGCAAAACCACCGGAAAGGTTCGCAAATGCCGGGATATATTTCAATGCTATGCTAATCGTAATCGCAATGCATACCGCAGCAAAGACATGACTGTCATCTCTCGCTTTTGGTACAACAACAGCGATAAACATTCCGTATAATGCAACACCTAATGCATTCGTAACGATCAGTGGTAAGATATTTCCCAGTAAAGCTCCTCCTAATGTTCCAAGTGTCCATCCTATGATCGGTACTATCGTAAGTCCCGCAAAATAATTTCGTTTGATTTTTCCCGGATTCTGAATTGCTACAGCAAAGATTTCATCGGTGATGGCAAAGCCGAGAATCCATCTCCAGATTCCCGAAAAGTCATCATCAACCTTCTGAGAAAGTGAAATTGCCATAAGCATATATCTTAAGTTGATGATGAACTGTGAAAGTGCCATCTCAACGAGTGTTCCAAGTTCTGCAATAATCGTAAGTCCTGCAAACTGCCCTGCAGATGTTAAGTTTGTAAATGAAATAAGTACTGCCTCGCTGACAGTTAAATCTTTGTCTACTGCTAGAATCCCAAACGCAAAGGAAACGGCAACGTAGCCAAGTCCAATGGGGATTCCATCTCTGATTCCCTGTTTAAAGTTCATATTTCCCCCAACAATGACAGAGACTGCCAGCTTTACACACTTGCAGTCTCTGTTACTACTGTATACTTTTATTTTTCTATGATTATCAGTTACTTTTGATACTTCTGCAGCATCGGTTACTTTTATGCTTCTGCATCGTCAATTGCTTTTCCGATATCATGACGCATATATTTATTGTCAAAAGTTACCCACTCTGTTGCTGCATAAGCATTCTTTCTTGCTTCTTTTAAGTTGGCTCCCTTAGCAGTCACACCAAGTACACGGCCACCATTTGTAACGATTCCTTTATCTGTACGTTTTGTTCCTGCATGGAAGCAGTAATATCCGTCATGTTTTTTAAATTCATCAAGACCATTGATCACATAACCTTTTTCGTAGGATACCGGATAACCGTCTGACGCAAGTACAACACAAACGGCTGCGTTATCTTCAAACTGCAGATCAACTTCGTCTAAATGTCCGTCGATACATGCCTCCATAACATCAATAATGTCATTCTTCATACGAGGAAGTACTACCTGTGCTTCCGGATCACCGAAGCGGGCATTGTATTCAAGAACCTTTGGGCCATCCTCTGTCAGCATCAGACCGGTAAAGAGGATACCGACAAATGGTCTTCCTTCTGCTGCCATAGCATCCATAGTAGGCTGGTAAACGTATTTTTCACAGAATTCTTCTACTTCTTTTGTATAGAACGGACTTGGGGAGAATGTTCCCATTCCACCGGTATTTAATCCCTGATCACCATCTTTTGCACGCTTATGATCCTGTGCACTCGTCATACATTTGATAGTCTTTCCATCACAGAAAGCAAGCACAGAAACTTCTCGACCTGTCATAAATTCTTCGATAACCATACGATTTCCGGCATCTCCGAACTTCTTATCTTCCATGATGGTCTTTACGCCTTCTTTAGCTTCTTCTAAAGTATTGCAGATTAATACACCCTTTCCGAGAGCCAGTCCATCTGCCTTTAATACGATTGGGAACTTCGCAGTTTCAAGGTAAGCAAGTGCTGCCTCATCAGAATCAAAGTTCTCATATCCGGCTGTTGGAATGTTGTATTTCTTCATTAAATCTTTAGAAAATGCTTTGGAGCCTTCGATAATCGCTGCATTCTTTCTTGGACCAAATACACGAAGACCTTCTGCTTCAAATGCATCTACAACACCGCCTACTAACGGATCATCCATACCTATAATAGTAAGATCAATCTCATTTTCCTTTGCAAACGCAACCAGCTTATCAAATTCCATTGCACCGATGTTCACACACTCTGCATACTCTTCAATTCCTGCATTCCCCGGTGCACAGTAAATTTTATCTGCCTTTGCACTTTGAGAAACTGCCCATGCGATTGCGTGTTCTCTTCCACCACTGCCTACGATTAATATTTTCATCGGAATTCCTCCATTTATAACTATTCAAGAATGCATCGGAATCTTCCCTCAAAGCAAGTGCAGGAAAGACTCCGGAAATACATAACTATTTATCAATTGTAACAACTCTGCCGTCTACATGAACCTTTCCATTTGCAATCAGATTAATTGTTTCCGGTAAAATCTTCCATTCTGCCTGTTCCATAATACGACGCTGTAAAACTTCCGGTGTATCCCCCTGTTCTACCATAACAGGCTTCTGCATAATGATCGGACCTGTATCGGTTCCCTCATCTACAAAGTGAACTGTTGCTCCGGAAACTTTTACCCCTCTTTCCAATGCTTTCTCGTGAACATGAAGACCATAACAGCCTTTTCCACAAAAAGATGGAATTAAAGATGGATGAATATTGATAATTCGATTCTCATATTCCTGAATGACACATGGCGGCACAACAACGAGATAGCCTGCAAGAACAACAAGATCAATCTCTCTTTCTTTTAAAGCTTCTAAAAGCTTTTGATTAAATTCTTCTCTTGTCTCAAAACTCTTTGGTGACAAAAGCAATCCTTCTGTCCCATAGTTTCTTGCACGTTCTAATGCGTAAGCACCTTCATTGTTACTGATTACGACACGAATTTCTGTATTGGTAATTTTTTTGCTGTCTACCGCATCAAGAATCGCCTGCAGATTCGTACCGCCACCGGATACTAAAACTGCAACTTTTAGCATAATGTTACTCCCTTTTCTCCTGCTTCAATGGAGCCGACAACATACGCTTCCTCTCCAACAGCCTTTAATGCTTCGATTGCTTTTTCTGCATCCTTTGGATCAAGAGCAAGCATCATACCGATTCCCATGTTGTATGTATTATACATCATCTCTTCTGCAATATCTCCTTCTTTTGCAAGAAGACGGAAGATAGCCGGTACTTCATAACTGTCTTTCTTAACAACAGCACGAGCACCTTCCGGAAGCATTCTTGGAATGTTCTCATAGAATCCACCACCGGTAATGTGGCTGCAGCCTTTGATTGTAATACCTGCTTCTTTTACTGCCTTTAATGCTTTTACATAAATCTTTGTTGGAGTAAGGAGTGCTTCTCCTAATGTTTTTCCGAGTTCTTCTCTGTATTCGTTTAATGCTTCTTTTTCCATAGGGAATACTTTACGAACAAGAGAATATCCGTTACTGTGAATTCCGGAGGATGTAATTCCCACAAGAACATCTCCTGCCTTGATATCTTTACCTGTGATCAAATCTTTTTCGTCAACGATTCCTACTGCGAAACCTGCCAGATCGTATTCATCTTCCGGATAAAATCCAGGCATTTCTGCTGTCTCTCCGCCGATAAGAGCAGCCTCAGACTGCTTACATCCATCTGCAACACCGCTTACGATAGATGCGATCTTTTCCGGGAAGTTCTTACCACATGCAATATAATCAAGGAAGAATAATGGCTCTCCACCTGCACAGGCAATATCATTCACACACATAGCAACACAGTCAATACCTACAGTATCATGCTTATCCATAAGAAAAGCAACCTTTAACTTTGTTCCAACACCGTCTGTACCAGAAACCAGTGTAGGATTCTCCATTGACATAAACTTCTTTAAAGAAAATGCTCCTGAAAATCCTCCGAGGTTTGTAAGTACCTCCGGTCTCATAGTTCCCTGTACATATTTTTTCATTAATTCTACTGATTTGTATCCAGCTTCAATATCCACTCCGGCTTTCTTATAGTCCATGACAGACTCCTTTCTTTTATCCTGCATATGCTTTATTTATTACAGCTATTATAATTCCCCACTAACGTATTCATACTGACCAATGTGTCAGATACAGATTGTCATATTTAGCTTACCTTCACCTTTATGACTTACATCTGTTTCAGATACGCTTCGTACCCAATCTCATCAAGCTTATCCGCTTTGGCTACTACCTGATTCTTTAACTTCTCAGAGTAAGCTTTTAATCTCTCTAACAGCTCAGCATCGGATGTTGCAAGCATCTTTGCTGCAAGGATTCCGGCATTAGCTGCACCGTTAATTGCTACTGTCGCTACCGGAATACCTGTTGGCATCTGCACGATAGAATACAGCGAATCTACTCCTCCAAGATCTGATGTCTTCATTGGAATACCGATAACCGGCATTGGGAAAATCGCTGCACACATTCCCGGAAGATGTGCTGCCTTTCCGGCTCCTGCGATAATTACCTTATACCCTTTTTCTTCTGCACCTTTTGCATAAGCGAAAAATTCTTCCGGCTCTCTGTGTGCAGAGATAATTGTCATATCAAAGTCAATTCCAAGTTCCTTGAGTACGTCTGCAGCCTTTGCCATGATTGGCATATCTGAATCGCTGCCCATTACAATACCTACTTTAGCCATTGTCTGCTCCTTTTTATTTCATATACTCAAAAATTCCACGAGTACATTTTATGGTGAAATGTTAATAAATAACTTGCGAAATTATAACAAAACTGCTTTATTTTACAAAAGCGTTCTTTAAATCTTCCTTCATATCAAGCACTGCCTGACGGCTGGCATCTGCATAATCTACAGGACTAAACTTTTCTTTATATGGATCCTTCTGATAAGCACAGATAATTCCACGACTGGAGTTTACGATAGCACCTAATCCATCTTCGTTAAAGAACGGTGCTAAATCCTTACCTGTTCCACCCTGTGCACCGTATCCTGGTACAAGAATATAGTTCTTAGGCATAATCTTGCGAAGTGCTGCTCCCATCTCTGGATACGTAGCTCCTACTACTGCTCCTACATAGCTGTAATCTTCGCCCATAACATCTTCTCCCCACTCAGCTACCTTCTCGGCAACAATTTCATAAAGTGGCTTTCCGTCGATCTGACGATCCTGGAATTCTCCACTGGATGGATTGGATGTCTTTACAAGAATAAATACACCTTTATCTGTGTCCTTGCATACCTTTAAGAATGGTTTTACACCATCAGAACCAAGATATGGATTCACGGTTACAAAATCTTCTGTAAATGGAGAATAAACGTGTTCTCCAATCTTTACGGTTCCAAGATGTCCGATCGCATACGCCTCAGAAGTAGAACCGATATCTCCTCTCTTGATATCCCCGATAATAACAAGACCTTTGCTCTTTGCATAATCACAGGTTTTTTTGAAAGCCTTCAGTCCCTCAACACCAAACTGCTCATACATGGCAATCTGTGGCTTTACTGCCGGAATCAGATCATAAGTCGCATCAATAATGCCCTTATTGAACTGCCAGATTGCTTCACATGCACCTTCTAATGTCTCTCCATATGCAGCAAAAGCATCCTCTACCAGATGTTTAGGTACATAGGAAAGCATTGGGTCAAGACCAACGACAATAGGTGCGTCTTTTTCTTTGATTCCTTTTACTAACTGATTAATCATAACTTCCTCCAGAATTCTACTGATATCCTTTTCATTCTAGCATAAATTTTTTAAGATGTACACTCACGATATGCCAAAAAACGACACGATTATTCTTAGCCACGATATACAACTTTACCATCACAGATCGTATATTTTACTTTTCCATATAACTGTGCACCAAGAAACGGGGAATTTTCCGCTTTTGACTCGAAAGCTTCTACTGTTCGGACTTCATCCGGCGCAAAGATGACGATATCTGCAGCCGCTCCTTCTTTTAATGTTCCACAGGCAAAATTATAAAGCTTTGCCGGATTAACCGTCATTTTTTCAAGAAGCTGCATCATAGTAAGATAGCCTCTTTTTACAAGAATTGTAATACCAAGAGATAATGACGTTTCAAGTCCAATAATTCCACTTGGTGCTTTTGTAAATTCTCTCTCCTTTTCTTCCGCCGAATGAGGAGCATGATCTGTTGCGATCATATCAATCGTTCCATCGGCTAACCCTTCGATAATCTTTGTTCGATCCCATTCTGTACGAAGTGGTGGATTCATCTTTGCCATCGTCTCGTAATTAAGTACATCTTCCTCTGTTAAAGTAAAATGATGTGGGGTTGCTTCCGCAAAAATCTTTGCCCCCTGTTTTTTCGCATAACGGACTAAATCTACGGAACGACCGGAGGATATATGCTGGATATCTACCTTTGCTCCGGTATCCAATGCCAGCATCACATCTCTTGCCACCATCACATCCTCTGAAATTGCCGGTGCTCCGCCAATACCCATCTTTTCAGAAATCACTCCTTTATTCACTCCATTTACTTCATTAAGAGTCGGGTCTTCCTCATGCAGCGAGATCGGCATATCCATTTTTGCTGCTTCTTCCATTGCTTTTTTAATAAATCCGGCATCGGTTAATGGAATTCCGTCATCGGTAAATCCACAGGCACCGGCATCCACCATTGCCTGAAAATCTACCAATTCTTTTCCCTCAAACCCTTTGGAAACTGCGGAAACCTGCTTTACATGCACCGGTAGCTTTTTCGCTCTTTGTAAAATATCCTGAATTACTTCCGGACTGTCTACAATTGGCTTTGTATTTGCCATACATACAACCGTTGTGAATCCTCCTGCCGCTGCTGCTCGGCTTCCCGTTTCCAGATCTTCTTTATAGGTAAGTCCCGGATCACGAAAATGCACATGCACATCAACAAGCCCCGGTGCGATAACACAGCCATCTGCATTGATAACTTCTGCTTCTGCTTCCCATTCCGGATGTTCTCCAAAACCGAGAATATGTTTATCCTCTACCCAAACATCTGTAAATTCACTTTTTCCTGAAGCCGGGTCCATTACATGACCATTTTTGATTACTAATTTCATCCTGACTCTCCTCACTTTGTTTTGTTTATCTTTATATTTGTAAATACACTTTTAATCAGCCCTCAAAAGGCTCATTTAACTTCATAGTTCCTTCTAATACAAATCTTCCATCTAAAAGAATTGGTACTTCTATTCTTTCTTCCACCATATCACCCGTAACCGGTGATTCTCCACGCTGCACGATCACTGCTGCGATTCTTGAAAGTTCTTCATACGGAATCGTAATATCTGTATGACAGTTAAAATATGCTTTTGCAGGATCTTCTTTCCGAAGTATAGAACATTCATTTTCCTTTGCCACGATTTCTTTGCCATCCGGATTATATACACGAACATCCTCACAATAAGAATAACAGGTATCTCCTATCGCAATATGCGGTCCCATCTTCTCTGCGATAAGAATCGGAAGCTTAGACATGATCCCATACTTCGCAGCCATCACATATGCCGTTGTATTCGTTCCGATCGCACATTCCCCCATAGGAAGTGTTTCCCTGTTATACAAAAGATTTTCTTTAATGAACCTTTTTCCGTCTTCTTTGTCCGGGAAATTTGCACACGAATACTCTTCTACCATACCATCTTTAAAGCTAAGTCTTAAATCTTTATAACAAAGACCGTTCAAATACACTTCTGTCACATGTAAAAGACCGTTGGTACCTTTTAATTTAGGTGAGGTAAATACTTCCCCTACCGGAATATTTACATCCGCAAGACAGTTTTCAAACTTCGTTTCTTTTTGGGCATCCTTCAGATCACATAACGCAACCGTAAGATTTGTCATATTCTTTCCACGCCCCATAATATGCACCGCTTCTGCCTTATCAAGAACATCAATGATATTTTGTTGTATTCCCTTATAAATCTCATTATCTAATGTATTTACTTTACGGATTTCCTCAAAAATCTCCGGGAAATTCTCTCCGATAGAAGGAACCGGATAGGCAATGATCGTAAAGCTTCTCTCTTCCTGATTAATAAATTCATTCAAGAGTGTATTCGATAATGCAGAATATTCTACGCAAAGACCTTGCTGACGCTCACTCAAATGATAGCTTTCCGGCTTATTTACCGGCTCAAACGGTTCTTCCCCAAATACTTCAAAGCATGCCGGACCAGCAAATCCCGCCGCTTCCTGTGCATATGCTTCATATGCCTTTCTCATACAGCTTATCTTCCGGTCTACCATACGTTTATCCAAATAAATGGCATTGTCAAATCTATGGTCATACCCATACTGTGGATTCGGATCTGTAGAAATGTATCCGATCCGAAGATTTTGACGCTTATTCAATGTATTAAGAGCCTCTCTGTAAATAACCGGCTTCAATCCCATATTCTCAAACTGATGAATCGCTGCACGGATCACTCTCTCAAAACCAATGGGATAACGAATATTTACTGTATCCTTCTTTGTAATATCGACTCCTTTTAACTCAAATCCTCTTCGATATCCTTGTGTAAATGTTTCTGCGATCTGAGAGATTTCTTCTTCTGTAAGACTGTTTAAAAACTTTGCTGTTTCAATTTCTACTTCTGAAATATAATCTCCATAAGAATACAGGTACGACAAATCCGAAAGGTCAGCATCCATAATAATTGATGTTGCAAAATCAAGTGTCGGATCTACTAACTCTCTTACTCTGTAGCCAGCCCAGTCGTCGGCATAATCATACAAAAACCAGTAAATCGTATCTTTAATCTGCTTGTAGGTGACATCCTCTTCCTCAAACATACAGTATATTTCTAAAAAAAGTTCATTCAAGATCGTAATCTTTTCAAGATTCTGTTCAAAAACAAATGCTCTTTCCGAACGTAATTCTGTATATAAAAAACTCAGAATCCGACCAAATTCCTCTCCTAATTCCTGTACGGCAAACGCAGGATCAGCAAAAGACTGCTCATAATTCTGAGGTAAAATATCATGATAGAACTGCTCATTCTCATTTTTCAACTGTTCAAAAGAATAGGTGCTCCACTTATCCGAAGAAATGCATAAAAAATCCTCTGCACATTTTTCAAGAAACTGTGCAGTCTTTTTAAAGTAGCTGTGAACTTTTACGTTCATGTTGTTTTTCTCTCCGGCGGCAATTTCCCTGATTCTGTCTTTTGTCAGTAAAAAGCGTTCTTCCACTTCTTTATTGCTCTCTTTAAATAACTCTCTATAATCCATATAAACTATATCACTCTCTTTCTATGATTTTTCTCATATTTACCACAAATCACATAAGCAATTCGCAAACAAATCATACCGGCAGGAAACTATCTTTCCTTGCACAGCAATGCGATAAGCACAGGCTACATCATTACAAATGTAATCCCGATAAAAATAGCTATAATATTAATACATATTCCTGATATTTTATACTTCTGGCTGGTTTTAGCATCGTCATAGCTCATCACACCCCAGAAGACACAAAAAAAAGCCAGAATAACGAAAATACATCCGAACAATCCTCCGACAATATTTAACTTTCCTCCGGTTATAATGGACAATACTGTTAAAATAGCGAATCCAACCAGTATGGCAATTCCCATTACCAGAGTAATCACCGCATTTTTTGAAACTTTTTTCTCAGAAAAAGAAATATTTCCTGTATTCATAGTTCTGCTTTTCCTTTCTCTTCTTTCTTTTTATTAACTGCCTTCCATTTATGATAAATAAAACGGATAATACAATAGCTGAGCCATCCGATCAATCCCCCAACCGTATTCATCATCAGATCATCTACATCAAACACACCGACTTTCGTAACAAGCTGCAGTGTTTCTATGCAAAGGCTAAATAAAAAAGTATATATAATAATCCGGATACAACCGGTTTTCTCCAATCTCCATATCGGAACTAAAAAACCTATTGGGAAAAACACCAAAAGATTACCAAATAAGTTTAATAAAAACGCTTCTGTCGATACGTAATTCCTGTATATAATAAAACGACGAATTTCCTCGAAGGGAACCAGATTATAGCGATAGGTGCTATATCCATCTACCCGTCCGAGTCTGTCACTGAATAATACAAAATATATCACAACACAGCCATATAAAATCAATACTATACGGCTCAGAGCACCCAATCTCTTTCTGCTTTCATTCATTCTTTTTCCAGCCTTTTCTTATAATTCTTATTCTCCTTATTCTTCTTAATGCACTCTTTTTAAATATTTTCTTTGCTTAATTTTGCAGGAAATATCAAAAAATTACATCCTTGTAATACATTTTAAGGAACCGGCACAACACCGGTTCCCATCATTTTTAAATCATTATTTTTCCTTTTAATTTGAGGGCACGTGCACCACTTACAATAGAAATGATTCCTACCGTAACTCCGACAATTGTTGTAATAATTCCAACAACAATCCCTGCTGCACCAATCTGTCCCAATGTTTTAAAAATCTTTTCGTTCATACAACTCTCCTGTCAGAATACTACTTTACTCCATACTGGTCATAATATGCATCAATTGCTTTTTTCAATTCATCGTCAATAATTACTTTTCCTTTGTATGGTTTGTTGTAAAGATGTTCTACAACTTCTGCCATTGTAACGATAGCTGTTGTCTTCATTCCATATTTCTCACTGATTTCTGTAAGAGCACTCTTCTCTCCCTGGCCTCTTTCCATACGGTCAACAGAAACAACTAAACCGCCAACTTCTACATCCCCCTGTGCCTTAATAATAGGGAGTGTCTCCTGAATAGAAGTACCTGCTGTAGTAACGTCTTCGATAATGATAACTTTATCTCCATCCTGAATTGGACTTCCAAGCAAAATTCCCTTATCTCCGTGATCTTTCACTTCTTTACGGTTACTGCAGTAACGGATGTCTTTATCATATTTCTCTGAAATAGCGATTGTTGCTGCAACGCTTAATGGAATTCCTTTATAAGCAGGTCCAAACAGTACATCAAAATCAAAACCGAAATGGTCATGAATTGCCTGTGCGTAATATTCACCTAATCTCTTTAACTGAGATCCTGTACGGTAAAATCCGGTATTAACAAAAAATGGAGTCTTTCTTCCACTCTTTGTTACGAAGTCTCCAAACTTCAGTACATTGCAGTCAATCATAAATTCTATAAACTCTTTTTTGTATTGTTCCATAACAGCCTCCGATTTATCCTTTTGATTTATATACTACTCTCCTGAAACTTTCATCATACTTGTTTTACAAAGTACAAATAATTCCAAAAGTACATTTATTATCTTGATTCTAACACAGTTTATTTGTATTTTCAACTTTGATAAATTTGTATAAACCGTTTATTTTAATCAATACATCCAATAATCTCATTGATATCCTTGATATGATATCTTTCCATATAGGCTCTGATTCCATCTAATACATCCATTGTTGCACGTGGATTATGGAAATTAGCAGTTCCTACAGAAACCATTGTTGCACCTGCCATCATCATCTCAATGGCATCTTCTCCTGTAAGAATTCCACCCATTCCGATGATTGGCAGCTTACAGGCATGGCTTACCTGATATACCATACGAACTGCAACTGGCTTGATTGCAGGGCCGGACATACCACCTGTCTTATTGGCAAGCACAAACTTACGTCTGTGAATATCTATTTTCATTCCGGTAAGTGTATTGATAAGAGAAAGAGCATCACTTCCTCCTGCCTCTGCTGCTCTTGCCATCTCTGTAATATCGGTAACATTCGGACTTAACTTCATTACGATCGGCTGTTTTGCCTTTGCCTTGATTGCTTTCGTAATTTCATATAATGCATCTGGATTTTGTCCAAAAGCAATACCGCCTTCTTTTACATTCGGACAGGATACATTAATTTCTAATAAATCTACCGGTTCATCCGCTAATCGCTCTACAACTTCTACATAATCGGAGGTACTTCTTCCACATACATTGACAATAATAGATGCTCCCTTTTCTTTTAAGTGTGGAATATCTCTCTTGCAAAACAATTCAATTCCTGGATTCTGAAGTCCAACTGCGTTAAGCATTCCACCATAAGTTTCTGCCACACGGGGAGTTGGATTGCCTTCCCACGGTACATTTGCCACACCCTTTGTCGTTACTGCACCAAGTGCCGCAAGATCTACAAACTGTTCATATTCCGCACCGGAACCAAAAGTTCCTGAGGCAGTTGTCACAGGATTCTTAAACGTCTTTCCGGCTAATGTTACTTCTAAATTCATGAAAATACTACCTCCTTTGCATCAAATACCGGGCCATCTTTGCAGATTCGGGTATTGTTTACGTTTGTGTGATGATCTTTTTCCTTTGTCTTACAGATACATCCAAGACAGGCACCAATTCCACATGCCATTCTCTCTTCTAATGAAATCTGTGCTTCCATTCCGTGTTCTTTTGCATACGCTGCAAGTGCTTTTAGCATTGGCATTGGTCCGCAGGCATAAATCACCTTACCTTCCACACCATATTTTTCAATCGCATCAATAACGGTTCCCTTTGCTCCCTGGCTTCCGTCTTCTGTTGCAACCTTCACATCACACACTTCTTCAAATTCTTCTTTTAAGAAAGTAGATGTTCTGTAACCAAGTACCACTGTCTTCTCAGCATCTAGCTGCTTTGCAAGCTCCAGCATCGGAGGAATTCCAATGCCGCCACCGATAATAATTGCCTTTTCACTCTTCATTGTAAAACCGTTACCAAGAGGTCCCATAACTTCTAACTCATCCCCTGCTTTCATTTCAGAGAATTCTTTTGTTCCCTCACCGGCAACACGATAAACAACTCTTAGGGTTCCTTCCTCTGGATTAATACCACAAATACTGATCGGGCGAGGTAAAAGCTTACTCTTATCATTACAATACATCGCAATAAATTGTCCCGGTCTGGCTAATGCCGCTCCTTTCGGAAAGGATAATTCCATGTCAAATATTCCTTCGTCAATCTGCTGCTGACGAATAACCCTCGCTGTTTCTTTTATCATTTCCATATATATTCCTCCCTTTTAAAATTCAAATTATTCCTTAGATTTATACACTTTATGTCTGTTCTGAGTCGTAACTATCATAAAATCTATATTGTCTCATTCTTTATGATGTATACCGGCAGGGGTGGATGATTCGGCTTATTATAAAAAGCTTCTACAAGCACTGTATATTGATCATCCGGCAGCTTACGAAGCCATTGCAGCACCTGTTCCTTCTCGTCAAAACCACTGTCTCCTCCACTGTAGATGAGCAATGATATCATACCACCCTCACAAAGCATCGTAAGTCCCTTTTCTAAGGCTTCTATCGTTGTCTCTGCTTTGGTGGAAAGATTATGATCACCGCCCGGAAGGTATCCAAGATTAAACATAATAAGGGAAACAGTCCCTTTCTCCGCATACTGATCCATATTTACATGACTATCAAGAACAACCTTCGCACGTTCCGATAACTGTTTCTTTTTAAGGAGCAGCTTTGTCTGTTCTACTGCCATCTGCTGAATATCCATAGCGATAACTTTGCCCTTTTCGCCCACCAAAGCTGCCAGAAAAACAGTATCCTTTCCGGTTCCGGCTGTTGCATCAATGCATACTACAGGCTCCTTTATCATCTGCTGTATTCGCTCATGACAATACTGTGTAATTGGAATTCTTTTTTTCATTATAATCTATACTCTCCGATTTTCAAATATATTTATTAGAGCTGTTTAAAATTTATTTACAAAAACCTGCATTATACTATGATAACTATTTTACCAGAAAGTATATAGCAACAATGATACCTAAAATAATACGGTATACACCAAATGCCTTAAAATCATTTTTCTTAATATATCCCATCAGGAACTTGATCGCAATAATAGAAACAACAAATGCTACAAGCATACCAACTACAAGAATCGCCACTTCTGCTCCCGTATAATGTAATCCGTATTTAACTAATTTTAAAAAGCTTGCTCCAAACATAACCGGAATAGATAAGAAGAAAGAGTATTCTGCAGCCACAAAACGGGAGGTTCCAAGAATCATTGCTCCGATAATCGTTGCTCCGGAACGAGAAGTTCCCGGAATAAGTGCAAGAACCTGAAAACATCCGATAAATAGTGCAATCTTATATGTCAAATCTGATAATTCTGTCACCTGCGGATTTCTTCGTTTGTTATAATTCTCAACAATGATAAATAAAATACCATATAAAATTAATGTGAAAGATACGGTCTGTGCATTATAAAAAAGTGCATCAATCTTGTCATTAAAAGCAAGACCGATTACTGCTGCCGGAAGGCAGCCTACGATTACCTTACCCCACAAATCAAAAGTTTCTCTTTTTTCCTTTGAAGACTTCTTGGGACTAAATGGATTTAGCTTGTGAAAATAAATTACACATACTGCAAGAATCGCTCCTAGCTGGATTACTACCAAAAACATCTCCATAAATGCCTTCGATACATCTAATTTAATAAATTCATCCACAAGAATCATATGTCCTGTGGAACTAATAGGAAGCCACTCTGTAATTCCTTCCACAATTCCAAGCAGGATTACTTTTAACATTTCGATTAACATTTTCTATTCATTACCTCCTGTAATATTTTATCGATTCATTCTATCATAGATTCATGCATTTGTCCCTAATTCCACACTTAAAAATATCTTTCATATTCTACAAGTGGTTTAAAACTTACAAATAAGCGGACTACGCACTTCTTTTTTATGCCTTTTTCATTTACTTTTCAAGTTCTAACAGCCCCTGTTCCATCAGATATTTCATAGAAAAAAGTCTTGGCTTTCTGTTATCATCAAATTTTATCTTTATCTTATCGTCTTTTAATTCCAGAATCGTTCCCTTTCCTATATTTTTATGAACTACTCTTTTTCCTTTTTGAAATTCTTTTTTATTATAACGAAGTTCTCCGATATATCGAGATATCTGTGCATCCTTCTGATACAGTTCTTTGACAGAATAGAGGAAGAGATAGGTCTTTGCTCTTGTCACTGCCACGTAAAATAGTCTTCTCTCTTCTTCCAAATCTGCATCCTTCACTGCTTTTTTATGTGGGGTTACCCCTTCATTGATGTCCATAACAAACACAACTTCATATTCCAACCCCTTTGAACTATGCATTGTTGTGAGAGTTACTCCACTTTTTTCTTGCTGCCGTCCGGCTTCCATCTGTTTTTTTAGTTCTTCTCCATAGGAATCTATATACTGAAACCATTCTTCAAAACTATGGTATTCTTTCGCACTTTCCTGAATCTGATTTAATACTTCCTCAAGGTCATCCGGATTCATTCTCCGAAACTGGGCATACTCATTCATGTAATCCTCATAACCAATACCATTGCGTATATACTGTATTGCAGCATATGGCTCCATTTTCTTAAGCAGACACAGATCCATCTCCAGTTTGTCAATTTTTTCATAAATCCATTTTTTCCCGAAAGTTTCCTGCTTTAATTTTTTTAAGTCTACCTGCTGCTCGGTAATCATATTTCTTGAAATATATCTTTTCGGACGGTTCATTATCTGTAAAAACAACTTTCTATCCCGGTTTCCCATTGCAAGCTTTATATAAGTTAATATATTCCTCGCAATCCAGTGGTCAAATATATTCGGAATCACATCCCGCATCTGAAATGGAATATTGTACTCCATTAACTGACCAACCAACAGTCGTGGCTGTGTATTTGTACGAAAAATAACCGCCATTTCTTCCAGAGGAATTCCCCTTTTATAGTAAAATCGTATTCCCTTTAAAATATCAGTACACTCTTCTCCTGCATCTTTTAAATAACGGAATGTGATCGGAACCTTTCCCCCTCGGGCTGCCTGCATGTTTTTAGGAAAACGCTTTGTATTATGACTGATCAAGTGTTCCGCACCGTCTACGATTTCTGTGCTACACCGATAATTTGTATTCAATATTACTTTTTTCGTATCAGGATAGTCTTTTTCAAATCCTAACATGATTTCCGGTCTTGCCCCACGGAATCGATAAATAGACTGATCATCATCCCCTACAATAAAAAGATGTTCTCCTTTTCCTGCCAGCATTCTCACGATTTCATACTGTACTTTATTAATATCCTGAAACTCATCAATCAATATATATTGAAACTTTTGCTGCCACATGGCAAGAATATCTTTTCTTTCTTTTAAAAGTTCATAACAAAAGACCAGCATATCATCAAAATCAATAAGATTCTCCTCTCGAAGCCTTTTTTCATAACCTTCATAAATCTGAGTAAATAATTCATCAGAACAATTGCTGCTGTGGTAATAAGAAAGAGACATCATCTCTCCCTTTACATAACTGATTTCATTAATAATTCCGGAAAGGAACTCCTTTTCATCTTCGATTTCTAATTCCATATTTTCCGTCATTTCTTTTATATACCGTCGCTTCACATCCTCACGGATAATATTTCCGGCATTGTAACGATAAGCATAACGAAGAATCATAAAGAAAACAGAATGAAAAGTACCAAATGTTACCGGGGCATTTTCCATTCCGGCAAACCCGTAAAAACGCTTTTTCATTTCCTCTGCCGCTGCCCTCGTAAATGTAATTACTAAAATATTTGAGGGATGAACACCTGCGTTTTCAATAAGCCACTTCACACGATATGTAATTACCAGTGTCTTCCCTGATCCCGGACCGGCAAGAACCATCAGCGGACCATCTTTATGGGTAATCGCTTCTTCCTGTTCTTTGTTAAATATCCCTGACACCTTTCTTCCTCCCTTCTTCCGGAATGTACTAAATACTTGCAAAATAAAAGGGCGTCTTTCAACACCCTTTTATCATTAATGCAGTTAAGCTATAAACTACTCTGCCATTCTTTGTTATTAATGTTTTGCAACACTCTTAAGATATGCTTCAACTTCAGCTTCTGTTGTCATAGACATCGCTTTCTTAGCAACAGCATCTGCTTCTTCTTTTGTCCAGAGAGAAATTCCCTTTCTGGTAGCTAAAATAGATGTTGCACTTACACTGAATTCATTCAGACCAAAGGAAATTAATAACGGTGCAAGTAATGGATCTGCTGCTGCTTCTCCACACATACCAACCATGATTCCCTCTGCTCTTCCAGCTTTGATCACACGCTCAATAGAACGAAGAACTGCCGGATTGTAAGCGGAATATAAGTATGCAACCTCTGCATTACCTCTATCTACTGCCATAGTATATCCTGTAAGGTCATTTGTTCCAATACTGAAGAAGTCTGCTTCTTTTGCAAAAACATCTGCCATTAAACTTGCAGCAGGTGTCTCTACCATAATACCAACTTTGATATTCTCGTCATATGCAACACCTTCTGCTTTTAATTCTTCCTTCAGCTCCTCTAAGATGTTCTTCACTGCACGAAGTTCATCTAAACAGGTAACCATAGGAATCATAATACGAATATCACCGTATGCACTTGCACGAAGCAATGCTTTTAACTGAGGACGATATAAATCTTCTCTCTTTAAGCATAAACGAACTGCTCTGAAACCGAGGAAAGGATTCTCTTCTTTTTCAAGAGAAAGATAAGGAATCTCTTTATCTCCACCTACATCCAGTGTACGAATGATAACTGGTTTACCCTCTAATGTTTCAGCTACTTTCTTATATGCTGCAAACTGTTCTTCTTCTGTAGGAATCTGAGGACGATCCATGAAAAGGAATTCTGTACGGAATAA
>CAKREJ010000026.1 GCA_934317185.1 uncultured Anaerobutyricum sp.
GCTGTGTACAATCTGCTGTCAGACCTGTTTTTAATCGACAGGAAACTCGAGGGCCCAAATCTCTTCCATTTGGAGTTGCTCCAAACAATAAAGCAGTCGGTCCAAACTGCTCTATTGCATAGATAATCGCATTTGTATAGGCATCTGTAGAATATTGATGATATTCTTCTCCTTCAATTACATAAATCTTATCTGCGCCATGTGTATTTGCATCATCTATTGCTGCCTGTACATTCTGTCCAAGGATAAGCGCACATAACTGTCCTCCTTGTGTATCCGCCAAATCTCGCCCAGGATTTAACAATTCAATACCAACATTTTTAGCAGTACCATCTTCATTTGTTTCTATGAATACCCATAAATCTTTGCTTTTTACTTCCATTGTACTTCCCTCCTCTAAATTACGTTGGCATCACTAAGCATAGAAACCAGTTTTAAAGTACTCTCTCGACTTGTCTCTTCTTTAATTATTACTCCACCTTTTTTCTGTTCAGGAACAAACGTCTTCTTTACCCTTGTTGGTGAACCTTTTAAACCGATACTTGTTCTGTCAATATCCGGGATTTCATCAACAGTAATATGTGGAATTTCCGCTTTTTTCGCAGCCATTTTTCCTCTAATATTTGGCATACGAGGATCAAATGATGGTTTTGTAAATGTAACAAGACAAGGATACTGTACACCAATGACCATAGTTCCCTCATCCGTTTCTTTGATAACTTTTAACCTGCTTTCCTCTGCTTCTGTTTCTAAAGCATATGTAACCTGCGGATATCCTAAATGTTCAGCCAACTCACAGCCAACTTGTGCCGTATCCCCATCAATTGCCTGCTTACCACAGAAGATCATATCAAATTTACCTTCGGATTCTTCAATTTTTTTTACTGCACAAGATAAAATATAGCTTGTAGCCAGTGTGTCAGAACCACCAAAAGCTCTGTCTGTCACCAGATACCCCTTATTTGCACCAATTGCAAGACAATCTCTGATAACTGTCTCTGCCTGTGGCGGTCCCATTGATACAACTACAATTTTAGTGTCTGGATTTTTGTCTTTAATTCTTGCTGCTGCCTCCATAGCATATCCATCAAATGGATTCAAAATGGATGGAACCCCACTTCGAATCAGCGTATTGGTTACAGGATCTATTTTAATAATTGTAGTATCAGGAACCTGTTTCACACACACCAATATATTCATTGTATTACCTCCTACCTTTCACCTCTTACGTTACAACTTGTTAATAACATACTATCTATATCTTTTCTGTAAATTCAATTATCGTTTTATCAAGAGGAATTCCAAAATTCTCACCGTATTTGCGATATTGTTCGATAATATGTATGTCTGCCTGAAATGCCATTTCCAGCAATGGCTCATCAAGACATTTCCAAGTTACTTCAACTATATCATCTCCCGCTATTGCTTTATCTGATACGGGTTCCGCTGTTAAAACAATCACTAAAGAATGCTCTTTTCCTGGATAATGGTTTGAAACAACGTTAACAATATTTTTTAATCGGATATCCAGATTTGTTTCTTCTTTTACTTCCCGTATTGCTGCCTGTATGCAGTTTTCCTTTCTTTCCATATAGCCACAGGGAAGGCACCATTTTCCCGGTTTTATTTTAGAATCTCCGCGTTTTCCAAGGAGAATCTTGTTTTCGTTGACAACCAAGACAGAAACACACGGAGATGGATTTTTATACATAATTATTTTTAATACTCATCAAGAACGAAACGACTGATAACCAGTTTATTAATTTCAGAGGTTCCTTCTCCAATTGTCATCATCTTTACATCACGATAGAAGCGTTCTACTTCATACTCTTCACTGATGCCATTCGCTCCCATTACCTGAATCGCATCTCTACATACTTCATCAGCCATTTCGGATGCATATAATTTAAGAATAGCTGCCTCACGGGTGTAATTCAGTCCGGCATCAGCCATTTTGGCCACGTTATAACACATACAACGAGCAATTTCTACTTTCTGTTCCATTTCTGCAAGCATAAAAGATACTGCTTGGAATTTTGTAATCTTTTTTCCAAAAGCTTCTCGCTCTTTTGCATATTTTACAGCTCGCTCCAATGCTCCCTGCGCTGCACCAATACAAAAGGCGGAAACAGCAATTCGTCCTTCATCTAATCCTTCTAAAAAGATAGGAAGACCTCGGTTCAATTCTCCTACAAGATTCTCTTTTGGTACACGACAATCAGAGAAGAACAACTGTCCTGTTGCAGATGCACGAAGTGACATTTTCTTTTCAGGAACCCCAGCTTCAAATCCAGGTGCATCATTCGGAACAAGAATCAGGCTGATTCCCTTACTTCCTTTTGCTTCAAGATCTGTCTTACATGCAACAAGATAATATTTAGATTCTCCTGCATTTGTTATCCAGCTCTTAGAGCCGTTAATTACCCATTCATCTCCATCTAAAACGGCATATGTCTTAGTTCCACCAGCATCTGATCCTGACTGTGGTTCTGTTAATGCAAATGAAAGAATGTCCGTACCTGCTACTGCACCTGGTAAAATCAATTCTTTCTGCTCTGCTGTTCCATACTTGATGATTGGTTTCATTCCTAAATCAATATGAGATTCTACAGCGACAGAAAGAGAACCGCTATGTCTGGCTAATTCTTCAAGAACAACAACATTAGATAAAACCCCCATACCAATTCCACCAAATTCTTCCGGGGTAGCTGTTCCTAATAATCCCATTTCTCCAAGTTCTTCAAACTGTGTCCTTGGAAATTCATGTTTCTGATCCATTTCTGTTGCAATCGGAGCAATTTTCTTATCTGCATACTCTCTGGCAAGGTCACGAACTTCTCTTGTTTCCTCATCTAATAAAAAATCTGCAAATTGCTGTTTCATAGTTTACCTCCTCCTATTTTTATAAAACTTTATTTAAAACTTTGTCTGATACAATTTTTCGAATTCATCTTTTAATTCATCTCGGAAATCCGGATGTGCAATATTAATCAGTTCTCTTGATCGTTGTTTCAAAGTTTTTCCTTTTAACTGTGCAATACCATATTCTGTAACGACATAATTCACATCATTTCTTGATGTCGTTACCGCAGCACCCGGTGTAAGGAATGGAACAATTTTAGAAATTTTTCCACCACTGGCTGTAGATGTGCATGCGATAATTGATTTACCTCCCGGGGACATCGTCGCTCCACGAACAAAATCTACCTGCCCGCCTACGCCACTAATCTGTCTTGGTCCAATACTTTCAGCACAAATCTGACCAAAAAAATCTACCTGCACACAAGAATTTACTGAAACTACCTTATTGTGTTTAGCAATAACCCTTGGATCATTTACATAACTGATAGGAGCCATGTAAACACTTGGATTATCATCCATAAAGTCATATAACCTTCTTGTTCCCATAGCAAAAGCTGCTACAAGAAGCTCGTCATTTACTCCCTTTTTCTTTCCGTTGAGTACTCCTTTCTCAACTAATGGAACAATACTATCGGAAAGCATTTCACTATGGAGTCCTAAATCTTTTTTGTCATTTAAAAATAAAAGGACGGAATCAGGAATTGCACCAATTCCTAACTGTAATGTTGAGCCATCTTCAATTAAAGATGCACAATTTTCACCGATTGCTTTTTCAACATCCGTAATCTTGGTTGGCTGTAATTCCAGAAGAGGACGAGATGTTTCCACAACATAATCAATTTCTGAAATATGTACAAAACAATCACCATGTGAACGAGGACATTGATCATTTGCCTCTACAATTACTGTTTTTGCATTTCTCACACCAGCTCTGGCATAATCAACAGAGAGACCAAGGCTGACATAGCCATGCTTATCTGGTCTTGACGTCTGTACAATTGCTACATCAAGAGGCAATGTACTTTCGAAATAAGAAGGCATTTCATAGAAAAATCCAGGAGTGAAATCACCTCTCGGTCCATTAATAGCTTCTCGTGTTTTTCCCCCCGCACAAAATGTATTATGTCTGAAATGTTTTGCATTCTCTGGAAGACAATATTCCGCTTTTCCCATTGGAATATAATGGACAATTTCTACATTTTCATAAGCCTCTTTATTTCTCATCATTGCATCCGTAATTTCTGTTGCTTCACCACATGCATGAGAAAAAATAAGTCGATCTCCTGATTTAATGTGTTTTACTGCTTCATCTGCTGTGACACATTTTTTTTGATATTCTTCTTTCCAATTCATAACTTACCTCCTACGTTTTATTTTCTTTATCTTAATGCAGTATGTTTAAAAGGTCTAATGCCAATTAATCATGATTTTGTGGAAGATTAATTATAAATTCAGGCTCTCTTTTTTCCAAAAAAGCAAGTATCCCTTCTCCAAAATTAGGATGCGTATTCGTTCTATAAAGTATTTGAGCCTCTAGTTCTAGCCCCTCTTCTAAAGAGCTTTCTAACCCTTCATATACACATCTTTTTATCGCCTGTATTGTATTTTGAGGACAGCTACTAATCTGATTCGCAATCTCAAACGCTCTTTCTTTTAATTGATTTATCGGCAGAATTTCTGAAATCAAATTGTACTTTTGAGCTTCCTTTGCATCAATTTTTTCATTAAGCAAAAGCATTCTCATCACGCATTGTTTTCCTATCAGTCTCGTAACCTGTTGAGTACATCCCCAACCTGGAATTCCTCCTAATGAGCCTGTAGGCAGGCCATATACTGAATTTTCACTTCCTATTGCGATATCACAAGCTGCAATCATTCCCAAGGCAGCTCCTAATGCATACCCGTTTATTGCAGCAATATAAGCCTTTGGACTGTTCATAATACTTTTGACCAGTTTTACTCCTAACCGATTATACGTATCAATCATCTCATGTTCACTGGTTGCATATTGCATTTCTGCCTTTAAATCTCCACCTGAAGTAAATGCTTTTTCTCCTGTACCTGTAATAATGACACATGAAATATTTGTATTGTTATTACATTTATCTACTTGTTTTACCAATTCTTCTAACATTTTCTTTGTAATGCAATTAATTTTTTTCTCATTGTCCATAAACAAAACTGCAGTTTTTCCTTGTATTTCGATTCTGATTCTATCCATTTTGCACCTCTTTTTATATTTTTATATATAACCAATAAATTATTTGCATACTTTTCATGTCAGAAAAGTAATTATTTTTATATAAAATGCTATATTTTGTTTGACTTTCTCCATATTTTCATTTTTTCTGCTTCTTTTACCAGTTCATCACGAAAATCCGGATGTGCTATTGAAATTATTTTCTCACACCGTTCCCATGTAGAAGTTCCTTTTAAAGATACTTTTCCATACTCTGTCACAAGATAATGTATATTCGTTCTCGTAGCAGTCACAATGCTCCCTGGCTGTAATGTTGGAAGAATTCGCGAATGTACATTACCCTTTTTATCTTTAAAAGTAGATGTACAACAAATAAAACTTTTCCCACCTTTTGACAAATAAGCCCCCATTACAAAATCCTGCTGACCACCAGCTCCGCTGATATGATTTATCCCATTACTTTCTGAATTAATCTGCCCAAATAAATCAAGATTAACAGCATTATTAATAGAAACAAAATTATCCTGACTAGCTATCATATGAATATCATTTACATAATTTACTGGTGCACCCATACATTCTGGATTTTCATCCAGATAATCATATAATTTCTGTGAACCTGCCCCAAATGCATAAACCTGCTTTCCTTGATCAAAATTTTTTTTACTTCCCGTAATTTTTCCAGCCCGGGCTATATCTACAAAAGCATCCACATACATCTCTGTATGTACTCCTAAATCTTTAAGATCTGACTCTGCTATCATCTGTCCCACAGTATTTGGAAGCCCTCCAATGCCCAATTGAAGGCATGCTCCATCTGGAATTTCAGGTACAACAAGTGAAGCAATAATTTTACTCGCTTCATCACCTGTAGAAGCTGGGAGAATATCCATCGTTTCATTTTCCCCTTCTACGATGAAATCAACTTCAGAAATATGGATTCCCTCTCCATATTTTCCAAAGCACCGAGGCATCTTTTCATTTACTTCTACAACAATTACTTTCGCTTTTTTACACAGTTCCGTCATATGTGATGCATTCGGACCAAAATTAAAAAATCCATGTCTATCCATAGATGTTACCTGAAACATTGCAATATCAACACTGTCAATATCATTTTTATAGTAATATGGCAGTTCCGAATAACGTACTGGATTATAAAAAGCGCAGCCTGTTTTAATCATTTTTCTTTCTATTCCTGTCATATGCCAGGAGTTCCATGTATAATATTTTTGAGGCTTTTCCATTTTAAATATTTCTAATGAACGAAGTGCAATGCCCCCTCGAATTTTTATATCCTTAAGTTCATTTTCCTGCATATGCCTTGCTAAAGCTTTATCAAGCGCCACTGGATGTGCTGTACACCAACCATAATCCACCCACATTCCGGATTCAATCATTTTTACAGCTTCTTCCGGAGTTCGAAGTTTTTGTGCATATTCTTTATAAAAGTTCATTTTTTCTTCCTTTCTTTAACTGAAAATTAAAAGAAATATAAGAAAAAGGACTTCCGCTTAAGCTTCCGTCCTTTTTCTTGTATCTTTGCTATTTTAATAAATCTGGCAGGAAAAGTATCAGCGACTCAAAATTAGTCATTATGAGCAATAATGCAATTGCAATACCAATTAATATAAACAAATGTCTGTTAATTACAAATCCAACCTTCTGATTTCTTAATCTGGCTGAAACATAGAGATTTAGTCCCAGTGGAGGAGTAACAAATCCTATTGCCAGATTTACACACATAATAACACCAAAAGCAACCAGATTGATTCCCATTTGATTACAAATAGGTACAAGCATAGGTGTTACAATTAAAATAGATGCACAGGTTTCCATAAAGGTTCCAAGAATCAACAGAAGCACATTAACAAGTAAAAGAAATACATACTTATTCGTTGTTAATGATGTAATTGCTGTTGCAATCTGCAGTGGAATCTGCTCTCTTGTTAATACATATCCATATGCGGATGCTGCTGCAACGATAAGCATAATATATGCGCCACTGATTGCGCTGTCTTTCAGAACGGAATAGAATTTTTTCACATCTAATTCACGATAAATTACAACACCAACAAAAATACCGTATACAGAAGCGACTGCTGCTGCTTCCGTTGGTGTAAAGATTCCTCCGTAAATACCACCCAAAATAATTACTGGCATTAACAGTCCCCAGATAGCACCTTTAAATGTTCTCCATACTTCTTTGATTTCAAATTTTCTTCCTTTTGATTTTACATATTTTTTTCCATAAATAAATGAATAAATAGAAAATCCCAATGTAAATAAAATTCCAGGAATAATTCCACCAGTAAACACTTCGGATATAGGTGCACCGGAGGTATTTCCATATACAACCATCGGAATACTTGGTGGAATAATTGATCCTAAAATACCACCAACTGCAATAGCTGCCAAAGCAAATTTTTCCTCATATCCATCTTCAATCATCGCCGGAACCATAATACTTCCAATCGCTACAACTGTGGCAGTTGCAGAGCCGGAAATTGCTCCAAAAAACATACATACAAGAAATGTTACTATTGCTAATCCACCTGGTAACCAGCTTACCAGCGATCCCATAAAGTCACAAAGTCTTTTTGAAACTCCTGTCTTTTGCATAAGGCCACCACATAATAAAAACAGGGGAATTGCCATTAGAGAAAAGGAATCACAACCAGTGAAAAACTTCTGGGCAATCGAGATTAACGGTACATTTGTGTATAGTGCTAATGGAACTAACGCTCCAAGAGATAAGGAAACGGCAATTGGTACTCCTAAAAATGCACAGGCAAAGAATACTACAAACACCATAATCGTACACATATCCATTATTCCTTCACCTCCTCATTTTCATCGTTTTGTTCATCTGTTTTTTTTGTACAATCTTTTACCATTACCTGAATCTGCGTAATAATTGATAGTCCAAATCCAACAGCTACCGAACTGTACATAATCCAGTACGGAAGTTTCATCATCGGTGTAAGTTGGATATTTCCCTGAACACACCCCAAAATCCATATAACAGTCAGATAAAATAACCATGTAAATGTTCCAAGAGTAATAAAATCAGTAATCACTTTTAAAACTTTCTGAACTTTTTTTGGCAAAAATCCAACTAAAACTTCAACACCCACATGAGCTTTCTCACGAGTAGCTGCAATAACACCTATATAGATACACCAGATCATTAAGTATCTTGCAAGTTCATCGCTGATGGACCATGCGATATTCACAAATCGTAAAACTACTGCAGCAAATACAACGATACACATTGCAAGCATGGCAACCGACATCAATATCTCTTCAAGTGTACATACACCCTTGTTCAATTTTTTCAAAAAATTCATTATTTAGCCTCCGGATCCATATCTTTAATTTGCTGATAAATCTCTGGATCGATTAACTTGCCTTTTCCAACATATTTGTCATAAATTGCAGGAACCATAGCTTCTTCCCATTCTGATTTATCAACTTCAACAATTTTCGTTCCAGCATCTTTCATCTCATCAATTTTAGCCTGATCATATTTCTGAGACTCTTCTCTCTGATAATCTCTGGCTTCCTGCGCCGCTTCTCTAACAACTTTCTGCAAGTCTTCTGGCATACTGTCATACGTTTTTTTGCTCATTAATAAAGGAGCCGCTGCATAGAAATGATCCGTTGCTGTTACAGTATTCTGTACTGTGTACATTTTCTGAGAACCAATAACAGAAGGTGTAAGTCCTGTTGCATCCAATGTACCATTTTGAAGCGCTGTAAATACTTCACTAAATGCCATTGCAATACCATTTGCTCCGGTCTGATTATATGCATCTACCTGCATCTGATTTTCTAATGAACGAATTTTAACACCTTTCATATCTGACGGATGTTCGATTCCTTTATTATTGGAAATCCAATAGAATCCGTTCTCTAAGAACTCCAGTCCAATCAAATCATAATTTTCCAGATTGTCCAACATTGTTTTCCCGAGTTCACTATCTAACACTTTATAAGCATGTTCGCGTCCACTGAAAATATAAGGAAAATCAAATACCTGAAAATCATCTGTAAAGTTTGATAATGGAGCTGCTGAAATTAATGTAACATCTACAGAACCCATCTGAAGCGCTTCTACTACATCTCGTTCATTTCCAAGCTGAGCGCTAGGATAAACTTTCATCGTAATTCTTCCATTTGATTTTTCCTCCATTAATTCAGCAAACTTAACCATTCCTTTATAATACGGGTGGTCTGTATCCAGATTGATTCCCCCGGTTAATGAAAATTCGGCATTTCCCCCTCCTGATTTTCCAGTAGAATCTTCTTTTGTTCCCCCTCCTGTGTTACATCCGGTTAGCATTCCGATTGTTATAATTCCCGCGATCATCATCCCTAACAGTTTTTTCAACATAAATACTTCCTCCTTTTTTGTTGTCTTTTGATGGCTTTATTATAACTAAGGAATTTCGTTTTGTATAATTATTATATTTTATCGAATAAATTACTTAAAATTATGGTAGATTTTGCCTGTCTATTTGTCAAACCGAGATTTTATGTTATTATATTAGTACATAAGATAAATATTTATCTATAGAAAGGATGTAATATTATGAGTAATCTAAATTGGAATCAACTAGAGTATTTTATAACACTCGCTGAAATACAAAATTATACAAAAGCGGCTTCTGTATTAAATATCACGCAGCCTGCCTTAAGCCGCTCTATTAATAATCTTGAACAAAGCATTGGTATCCCATTGTTTCAAAAAAAGGGTCGTGGCATAGAACTTAATTTTTATGGGCATATTTTCTTACAACATTTACAATTAGCCCGTGATGAAATATACAAAGGAGAAAATCAGATTCGTTCTCTTATTTCACCAACAAAAGGGCACATCCGGATTGGTTCCCTTTATACATTAGGTGTGAATCTCCTTCCCCCACTTTTACACGATTTTTATCAGGAAAGTCCAGAAGTAACTTTTTCTTTACAGCAACAACCAACACGAGTTTTACACCGCTTACTTGAAAATAATGAAATTGATCTGTGTTTTTGTACTGATTTTGATCCAGAAGCAGAAAATGACACTTTTATGAAGTCAATTATCTCTGTAGAGCCTTTATATATGCTTGTAGCAACCACCCATCCATTAGCAATGAGAAAATCTGTAAAACTTGAAGAATTTAAAGATGATTCTTTTATTATGTTTAACGATTTAACCTTATTCAAAGAAAGTTCTATCGAATTATTTAAAAAAGCTGGATTTGAGCCACATATCGCTTTTGAAGCAAATGAAGATTCCACTGTAGTTGGGTTTGTAGCTGCCGGATTAGGAGTTGCCCTGATACCACCGGTGTTTGGTGTTGATCGAACGAAATGTGTTCCTCTAAAAATTGAAACTCCTAATTCATACCGAACACTGTGTATGGCATGGAAAAAAGACTCTAATGCGATTCCAATTGTCAATAAATTCAGAAATTATGTTATGGAATGGCTGCCACAACATCGCAATTTAATTACTCCAAATTATTATGACGAATAATAAAAAACACGACAATAACTTTTATTTATAGATATCATTCGAATTTGGTATTATTTTTTTGCAATTATCCGGCATTATTGAAAAATATGTCCCTGTATTTTATAATAAAACACAAAAAAAGAGAAGAACTGTTGTGAAAACAAGCTGTAATTGTCCTTCTCTTCTTAAAATATGCATTTTTTATATTAATATTTTTATATAATATTGCAATTTTTGCATCATATTATTACAACATTTCTATTACACAGGCAATAGCTGGTCCTCCGCCAACGCAAAGAGAGGCCGCTCCATATTTGATATGTTGTTTTAATCCTTCGTAAAGTAAACTAACAATAATTCTGACACCTGTAGCACCTACTGGATGCCCCAAAGCAATACCGGAACCATTTACATTCACCTTAGACCTATCGATTTTTAATTCTCTTTCGCACGCGATATACTGCGCTGCAAATGCCTCATTAATTTCAAAATATTCAATATCATCCATAGAAAGTCCCGCATATTCTACAGCTTTTGGCAATGCATACACTGGACCAATCCCCATCACAGAAGGATCCACTCCAAAAGATGCTGTTGATTTTATTTTTGCAATCGGTTTTATACAATATTTTTTTACCGCTTCTTCACTCATTAGCAACAAGGCTGCAGCTCCATCATTAATCCCAGATGCATTACCGGCAGTTACTGTACCATCTTCTTTCTTAAAAACTGGTTTTAATTTTCCAAGCTGTGCTAATGTACTGTTTTGAGGATGTTCATCCTTAGAAACAAGAGTAATTCTTCCCTTTCGATCTCTTACCGGAACCATGACAATCTCATCATCAAATTTTCCTTCTTTCTGTGCTTTTAAAGCATTTTGATGACTCAGATAAGCTAACTCATCCTGTTCTTCTCTTGTAATATTATATTTTTCTGCCAGATTTTCCGCCGTTCTCCCCATATGATAGTTGCATATAGCACAATTTAATCCATCATGAGTAATAGAATCATACAAACGCTGATCTCCCATTTTGATATCTCTTCCATTTTTTAAAATATAAGCAGCATTCGACATGCTTTCCATACCAATAGCGACTCCTACATCTGTTTTCCCGAGCATAATTTGTTGACTTAATATCTCTACAGCACGCATTCCTGAGCCACATTGCTGGTCAACTGTACATGCATATCCCGATTCCGGAAATCCTGCTTTAATCTGTATCTGTCTTGCCGGATTTCCTTTTTCCCCACCTTTATATATCATTCCTGCAACAACTTCCTGTATATATTCCGGTTTTATATTTGCCCGGGATACTACTTCCTTCGCTACGATACAACCCAAATCAACCACATTTACCGAACTAAGTGCTCCTCGAAAATTTCCAATCGGAGTTCTTGCTGCAGCAACAATATATACCGCTCCTGTCTTCACTATACTTATACTCCTTCCTTAATTACTTCTTAATAACTCCCGAATCACATTATCTGCAGCTTCATACGGAGTAATCTGATTATCACTATTTAATACTTCCTGCACCTGTTTTTTCACTGCAGTTTGTATTAAATCCTCTAATTGTTCAATAATCTCTGTTTCAATTTCTATTTGAACTCTTCTGTGTTTCTTTTCTTCTCTGACTTCATACTTTTGAGGGGCAATCTCCTCAATTGCAGACATCAGTTCTGGAATGCCTTTTCCTGAACTGGCAATCGTATTAATAATTGGAGGATATTTTGTTGAATTAAGATCTCCAAATGATAATTTCAACTGGTTTGTAAAAATTTCTGTATCTGGATGATCTGATTTGTTAATAACGAAAATATCACCAATTTCCTGTATCCCTGCTTTTGCCATCTGAATAGAATCCCCGTATCCAGGAACAAGAGCAACTAATGTAACATCCACAAAATTTGTAATTTCTGTCTCATCTTGTCCCACACCAAGACTTTCCACTATAATAATATCAAAATCATAGTTCTTAAATAGGTATAATACTCTTTTTGTCCCTTCTGAAATTCCCCCAATACAGCCTCGGCTTCCAAGACTTCGAATAAATACTCCCAAATCTGTATTGTGTACGCTCATACGTACTCTATCTCCTAATACAGCACCTCCAGAAAAAGGAGAACTTGGATCAACAGCTATTACTCCGACCTTTTTCCCCTCTTTTCTAAATTCACTAATCAATTTATTAATCAATGTAGATTTACCGGCCCCTCCTGGGCCAGTAATTCCAACAATCAGAGCATTATCATTCATATTTTTATATGCTTCGCCTAAAAGTTCTTCCCATCCTGTTCGACGATCTTCAATAATAGAAATACCCCTGGCAAATGCTCTTCTATTTCCACTTTTAATATCTTCTATTAAAAGTTGCATTTTACTTTTTTCCATATACTCTCCTTAATCCAGCTTATCTTTCATATAATCCTGAATAAATTGCACTGTTTTTTCAGCAGGATATCCCGTGCCAAATGCGCCTAATACCCCCATAGTTTCCAATTGTTCTCTATCACTGTCTGTAATAATACCACCACAAATAACTCGAATATCCCGTTCTGCTCCCTGTGCTCTTAAACCGTCAATTATTTTTTTGCAAATAATCACAAGGCTTCCTGTCAAATCTGAAACAGAAATAATATCCACATTTTCTGCAATAGCAGCGTTTACTACCCCTTCTTCTGTCTGGAAACGTCCTGTATAAATTGTCTCCATACCAGCATCTCGATACACTGTCATCATGGTCAACGCTCCTCTTTCATGAATATCACATCCAACTTTAGCAACTAATACTCTTATTTTTCTCATTTATAAATACTCCTTTAAAGCTTCTTGAATATAATCAGGTGTTGGTGACATTTCCATTGGATCATAGCAAATATCATAGCCAAGCCGAACGATACCTACCATTTCTCCTATTGTCATTCCTTCACCAATACCATCAATCATTGCACGTGAAACATTTCTCCCTTCTTTTGTATCAAGATACAAGCGTCGGAAACAATCGTTTAGTTTGTCCATATCTCTAGTTTTCTTAAATGCATTTAACTCTTCAATCTTATCTAAACGCATCTGTTCTGTAGGAACTTTATATGCACAGTTTTCGATTTCTTTATTAATTGGGCCAGATTCTCCTTTAAAGGAATTGACTCCAATAATCAGGCGTTTACCTTCTGCCTTTTCTCTCTGAATTTTCAGACGATTTTCCTCCATTTTGGCATTAAGCCAGCCTTTTTCAAGACATTCATAGACTCCACCACGCTCCTCGATCTCATCTAAGAATTTCTGGCACTCTGCCTCGATTTTATCTGTCATCCATTCAAGATAATAAGAACCACCAAGAGGATCTGCAACTAATGGTACATTTGCTTCATGTGTAATAATATGTTGTGTATCAAGATTAAACATACGGGCCTCATAAGATGGAAGCCCTACTGCCTCATCGATACTGGAAGCATCAATAGAACCGACTCCTCCAAGAACACAGCTTAAAATCTGCAAAGTTACTCTTGCTGCATTATTTAATGGCTTCTGCCACTGAAGAGATAAACCAGATGTTCTGATACCTATTTTCAGCATCTGTGCCTTCTTTGTTGTTGCTCCTAATTCATCTCTAGCAATTCTGGCCCACATACGACGAATTGCACGGAATTTTGCAATTGTTTCAAAGAAATCAGATTCCGCATCCAAAGAACAAATCATACTTCCAAAATCATCAATCGAAATATCTCTTTCTTTTAAATCAAGGATTGTCTGTTTAGCAATAGCTAATACCATCGCAATTTCCTGATAGGCATTCATTCCGCCCTGACAAGGATCCACACCATTTGGAGCGATTGCTTTCCATTTTGGAGTATTTTTGATTGCATATTCAATATGATCAATACAAACCCTGCGGTTAATTTCTGTTGGCCAGTCTGGAGAAGCATAAACAAGTTTTGCTCTAATAGGATCTGCTATTCCATTTCCTTTTAGTTTACTGATATCTAAACCTCTTTTTTCCATCATAGCTACAAGCATTCCATGGAAGAAAATAGAACAGGACACATTCTGATGAGCGAGTTCAAAAGTGACTCCTTCTAGCGGGATTCCCTCTAACATTTTTTCGTAAACATTAATAGCATATGTAGACATTCCCCCACACATCATACTATTCCATGAAGCTGGATGATCTGGATCAATTCCTGATTGAATCGGTAAGTCTGATAACAGTCGTAAATCATTCATACCATTTTCAATATAATCTCTAAAAGCCTGATTTGTTTCTTCTGGGGTAGCATAGCTAACAATAAATGATTTTAACCATAATCTGTTTCTATACATTTCCTTATACAATCCTCTTGTAAAAGGAAATGAACCCGGATTTCCTAAGTCTTCCTCATAATTTACTTCTTTAATATCCTCAGGGGTATAAACTGGTTTAACCTTGATATGACTCTGTGTGGCATCCCTAACAAGGCCATCCGCATCTCTGTCAAGAGTTATTTCTTTTTTTAAATTCTCCATATCTTTTATCTCCTTCCTTTATCCCTTTCTTTGTTGAAAATTAAATGAATCACGCCTTCTCCTCCTTTTATAAAATACAGACAAAAAAATTTTTATTAGTATTTCTATTTTATAAATTATTTTAATTCAAATCTTTTTTTATGTCTAATTACTATATATTATTAATAAATATACGAAAATTTATAAAACTTTCATAGGCAGATTACAAAAGGGTGGTGCACGATTCATATGAGTCGCGCCTCACCCTTTCTAAAAACTATTTATATTCTAAAAACTTATTTTTTATATTATTTTTCGATTCCAATTCTTTCTGGAATCCCTTGATCAAATGGATGTTTCACTTTGTCAATAAATGACACATAATCGGCAACATCTAATACTTCTTCAGCTGGATGATATCCCGTCAAAATTATTTCCAATCCTTCTGGCTTATTTTTTAAAAATTCAACAAGATTCTCTTTAGAAATCATTCCAAAATTAACTGCGTGAAGTATTTCATCCATAAAAAGTACATCATATTCTCCCGCAAGTCTGCATATTCTCAAAAATAACTCCCTATATAAATTTCTTTCTCTCTCCTTCTCCTCTTCACTCATCTGAAAAATAAACTTAGGATTTTGAACCCCTTCTAAATATGTAATACCAGGAATAGTTTTTAGTATATTTACCTCGCTGGAATCACTGGTTTTTAAGAACTGCACAATCAAAACTTTCAACCCTGCTCCCGCAGCCCTGATACAAAGCCCCATTCCACACGTTGTTTTTCCCTTTCCTCCACCATAATAAACATGAATCAATCCCTTTTCCATTATCAATCCCACCTTACATTTTTCTTTATGATAATGGAAATATTCAATAAAGTAAAATATCATTTTCTTATGGAATCAATAAATTTTTTTATGTTTTAATTTATCAAAAACAATGAAATCTGGCTTATTTTTATAAAAACTAATAAGATATTTTACTAAAAGATTACGTGTCAATTTTTAATATTTCGATTCTCTCAAGCTATAATTCTCCAGAGAATTCTCAAATCTCTATAAATTTAAATTCTGAATTTACTCCAACAACCAAAAACAGCACCAAAAAAGATAATAGCCTATATTTGTGGCCTTTGAGCGAGGATTGAATGCAAGCCTTTGAGCGAACATTCAACCCACAGTGATAGAGTCATAAATATAGGCTATTATCTATTTTGGTGCGTCTATTTTGCCTGCGGCAACTCAGAATTTAAACCTTCACCCTTTCTGCGGTATCTTTTTCTATTGCGATTCTTTTTCCATTGACCGATACGATTACATTTCCAAAATAGGAAGCAATCACGCTTACCTTTGCTCCCTGTACTAACCCCAGTTTTTCTAATAATGACATCTTTTCATCACTGCAGATATTCCATTTGATGGTATACAGTGTATTTAGAGATGCATCTACTAATGAATACATGAATAATCCCCCTTCTCTTTTTAATGTACTCTCGGAGTCTTTCTCACAAAATCAAGTACAAAAAGATTCCAAGAATACATTTTATACTATTCTATCACAAAAATATTGTTAATACAATTATACAAAAAGATATTTTTTATCAGAAAACTATTGGAAGTTTTATGTATTGTACATTCATCAGAAACAGCTAATCAAAGTTGCACTCCCGTACTTTATGTCGCATAAGAAAAGTGTAGTGAGGTACTTCTACTTTCCCTATCCTTATTTTATCAATTACAATCTTATTACTCCTTGATTTCAAAAAATGATAACCTAGATAACTACACTATTCAGGAATTAAACCTTTTCTCTTAGAGTGTGTTTGAAAAATCATTATTTTAAGTTCACCAAATACGCTTCTTTTTCGTTTGTAAGCAGTAATTTCTTCTCCTTTTTCGCAATATACATCTCCAGTGTTCCCCGGATTTCTTCTGGGATATCTAATTCTCTATAGGTTTCATCCTGTAAATTATAAAGATAATACACCGCATCGAAATCTGTTCCTAATAAAACATAATCTCCATTAATCTGCATTATATGAACATCTTCTGCCTGTTTTAAAGGAATTACCTTCTTTTGTTTTGTTATAAGATTCTCTATTTCTAGCCGCTTTTTCTTCGTATCACACTGATACGTCCAGCAGCCTTTAATATCACCATATTCAGGATATACTTTCACTTTTCCAGTTTCAAGATCAATATAATTTAGTCGATAAAATTCTGTATTGTTTTTGGTAAATGCATCTCCGACTGTGGCAATATGGTCATCATTAATGAAATCATATTCATTGGAAAGTGCGTATCCAGAAAGTCCTTCTAGTTTTCTTTCTGTTTCTTTTTCCGTATCAAAGACCGTCCAGTATGACTTACTATGATTGATTAAGATATATTTTCCATCTGGAGACATGCTCATATTCATTCCGTCCCCAAGCTTTACAACCTGCTTGCATTCTCCGCTTTTTAGATTTACGCAAAGAATTTGTTCATTTCCTTTGGCATTTTCTATGGAAAGATAAATCTCTCCCTGCTTATTTATCTGATCAAATACCTGTACTAGATTCTCGCTGTAATTATAGCCAAAAATCTCCTGACCAATGATGGAATATTGGAAAGAGAATGTATTTCCTTTATAACTGCCCGAAAAGGATTGCATTAGCAATTTGCTAAGTTTACCATCTTTAATGCTATAGACTTTCTCTACGATTTCATCGGAGTTTGCATCCGTTTTACTT
>CAKREJ010000027.1 GCA_934317185.1 uncultured Anaerobutyricum sp.
GGTGTTGCTACATCTGCTCTTGAAATGTCCCAGAACAGCGAAAGATTAAGCTGGACATTCGAAGAAGTTGACAGCAAGCTTAAAAACATCATGGTTAACATTTATCATAACATTGATGATGCTGCAAAACGCTACAACAAAGAAGGCGACTATGTAACAGGTGCTAACATCGCTGGTTTCGAAAAAGTATTAAACGCTATGCTTGCACAGGGTGTTTGCTAGTTCTTCCCTGATGATTGTTACAGAGATAAATTTTCTCTTGAAATCATTTTTTAATTGATATATAATCAAAGAAACGCAACGGAGTGTTCCATTAAGGAATACTCCGTTTTTTATTATCCAGTTTTTTCTATTTTCGGATTTAAAAACCTTTCTTCTGTATAAAATCCATGCAGAAATCAGGTTTATTTGATATATCAATATTTATTTACTTACTAATTACTTATTAATTTACTTTTGGAGGTATACTATGGATAAAATAGACAGAAAAATTCTTTCTCTTCTTCAGGAGAATGCCAGATATCCTTTAAAATATCTTGCACAGAAAGTATTCTTATCTTCTCCTGCCGTTTCTACAAGAATAGAACGTTTAGAAAAAGCCGGCATTCTTACCGGCTATCATGCAACGATTGATCCCGTTGCTCTTGGATATCATATTACTGCATTTATTAACCTGACTTTAGACCCAAAACAAAAGGATGAATTCTACCCTTATGTAAAAGACTGCAAAAACGTACTTGAATGCAACTGTGTTACCGGTACATATTCTATCATGTTAAAAGTAGCCTTTCCAAGTACAATGGAATTAGATACTTTCATAGGACATCTGCAGCAATTTGGAAATACACAGACACAAATTGTATTCTCTACGGCAGTCCCACCAAGAGGAATTGGAATAGAAACAGATGAACTTGAAAAGGAATAATTTATATTTTTTATTTGTGATATGGATGATTATGCAGAATTCGGTATCCTCGATAGATTTGTTCATAAAGAACCATTCCGCTCATATTCGATGACATGGTAAAGTCTGAGAGAACCAAAGGTTCTATGTACTCAGCACATGGTTGTACATACTCTTTTAGCTTACCTTCTGCCTTTATTTCATCCATTCCTTTTTCTGATGTATCTGCTACACTCTCATTCCACTCCGGTACAAAGAACATAACACCTTTTATTCCTGAACCTTCCCAGTTTTTTAGCTGATCGCTTAATTTTTCTGAGGTAAGTTCTGCCTTTCCCGGCTGTACCAATATTTTTTTCATACCGGTATCTTTTACAAGAAGAGCATTCCAGACTTTTTCCTTTTTTATAAATTTGCAACTAATCTTGCAATAGCGACTGAGACGTTTTTCGTATTCTGCGATAGCTTTTTTGCAGAATTTCTGTGACTTTTTAGATTCCTGTATATATATTTCGTATTTCATATTTTTCCTTTATTTTTCCACTACATGGGATAATCAGAATTGCTTCCCCTTTTATCATAATCCCCAAACAAAAAACTCCATATATTTTCACCTTTAGCATTGAAGCAACGGTAAAAATATATGGCGTTCTTCGTTTTCATTTGTTAAAATGCATAAAAAAACGAACCAGAAGGGACTCGAACCCCCGACACACGGTTCCGGAAACCGTTGCTCTATCCAACTGAGCTACTGGTCCAATGGAAGTTTATAAAACTTCCGTTGTTTATAATACTATATTTTATATTTTATTGCAAGGAAAAGTTTCTTTGTAAATTTGATAATCTTCTGCGTTTTCTCTCAATTTTTCCACTGCTTCTTTAATACATTTTATCGTTTCATCCACTTCATCTAACGTATTCTGGTATCCGATAGTAAGTCGTAATGTTCCCCGTGCCAGTTGTTTTGGAATTCCCATCGCAGTAAGCACATGAGACGGAGAAGCAGCTCCGGTACTGCAGGCAGAAGCGGCTGATGCACATATGTTTTTTTCATCTAATAAAAGTAATAATTCATTTCCATCTATAAACTGAAAACTGACATTGCAATTCCCCGGCAGCCGCTTTGCAACACTTCCATTTATTCGACAATACGGTATTTCTTCACAAAGCTTTTTCATAAAATAATCTCTCATCTGCTTCACTTGCTTTTCTCTTTCTGTCTGCGTAGCAAATGCAAGCTCTGCCGCTTTTCCCATCCCGATGATCCCTGCAACATTTTCTGTTCCTGCCCGATGATTTTTTTCCTGCTTTCCACCATGAATATACGATGACAGCGGCATTTTTTTATCTATATAAAGAAATCCCACCCCTTTCGGTCCATTAAATTTATGTGCACTTGCACTCAGTAAATTTATATTTTCTTTTTTTACATTAATAAGGAGCTGTCCATATGCCTGTACGGCATCTGTATGAAAGAAAATATTATTCTTTTTTGCAATTTTTCCAATCTGGTGAATTGGCTGTATTGTTCCTACTTCATTATTTGCATACATAACAGAGATTAATATGGTATCTTTCCGTATCATCTTTTCAAGTACATCCAAACGAACGCTTCCCCATTCATCCACATCAAGATAAGTGACTTCAACCCCCTGTTTTTCCAAATACGTACAACTATTTAATACAGCATGATGCTCAATTTTACTTGTAATAATATGTCTCCCTTTTTCTTGTAACAACTGTGCTGTACTCTTTATCGCCCAATTATCTGACTCTGTTCCTCCCGATGTAAAATAAATCTCTTCCGGTGATGCTCCAAGCGTTTCTCCAATTTGTTTGCGAACTAATTCCATATCCCGCCGACATTCTGATGCCAGCTTATACATTCCTGAAGGATTCCCGTATTTTTCACAAAAATATGGTTGCATTGCTTCTTTTACTTCCGGGCGAACCGGTGTTGTTGCCGCATTATCAAAATAAATCTTACGCATAGATATTTCCTCTTTTCAATCATTCTTTATGAATTGCTTCTGAATAGTTACTTTTATTTTCGCATACAATCAAATAACCCTTTGTCTGTGGTGTTTTCATGTCGTATAAAGCTTCCTATAAAAAAACAATTTTCACTGGAACATTGATTTTAACAGTCTCTGGATTTCTTGCCAGAATTCTCGGATTCTATAACAGAATATTCCTCTCTAATCTGATTGGTGCAAAGGAACTCGGAATTTATCAACTTATTTTTCCAATATATATGTTGTGCTTTTCTTTATGCTGTCATGGCTTTGAAACCGGAATTTCCAATCTCACTTCCCGCTTTTTTGCAAAAGGGCAGATAAAGAATGCACATCGGCTTGTAAAACTTGGCTGTCTTCTGTCTTTTTCCCTTTCGATTGTATTAATGTTTTTTCTATTTGAGGGAGCTGATTATTTAAGTACCTTTGTCTTAAAAGAAGCTTCTGCCGCTCCTTCTTTAAAAATCGCCGCCCTCTCCCTGCCCTTTGTGTCTGTAAAAGCCTGTCTCCACGGCTATTACATTGGCTTAAACCGTTCTTTTGTACCTGCCTTTAGTCAAATTATAGAACAGATTACCCGTGTAGGAAGTATCTATCTCCTTTCTGTTACTATTTTTCTTTTAAGTGCGGATGCCCGTATTGCCGCCTGGGGGATGGTGCTTGGGGAAGGAGTCTCTACACTTTATACTGTTCTTGCCTATTTTCATACATATTTTTTAGAAAACAACCATTTGGTCTTTCATCCCAAATCAATACAAAAAAAGAAAGCTGCAAAAAAAAGAGCATCCTCTTTCCAAACAGAGTCTGCTCTTCTTCCTCCCAAAAAACTTTTCCTTCACTTTTTTTCTTTCAGTATGCCTATCTCCATCAACCATTTCAGTCTTACCGTTATCAACAGCTTAGAAACGATGTTGATTCCTTTTATGCTTAAAATATTTTTTCAGAGCCATACGCATGCTTTAGAAACTTATGGTACTTTAACCGGGATGGCATTACCCTTCCTTTTCTTTCCTGCGACAATTGTAAATTCTTTATCTGTTATGCTTATGCCAGCTATTTCTTCCGCCTATGACCAGAAACAACACCGACAGATGGAAAGCACAATATCCACCAGTCTGCATTTTTGCATTCTTATCGGTATATTCAGCACCTTTGCCTTTCTGATTTACGGAACAATACTTGGAGAAACTATCTTTCACAGTAAAGAAGCCGGAGAATATGTCCATTCTTTCTCTCTCCTTTGTCCATTCATGTACACTGCACAAACAACTTCAAGTATTTTAAATGGATTTGGCAAAACAAAACAGACGCTCTACCATAATCTTCTCGGTGTCGGAATCCGAATCTTCTTTATTCTGCTTCTCATTCCTTCAAAAGGAATTTCCGGATATTTGTTCGGACTGCTCGCCGGATATAGTCTACAGCTTCTTTTAAATCTTTATCAAATTTACCGCACAGTACCTTTTTCCTTTTTTGCCGAAAAGACTATCCTTTATCCTACGATCACAGCAATACTAAGCGGCTTTCTCTCCAAAAAATTCTGGGAAATTGCTTCCGTCTCCTGGCAAATTCCCTCCTTCTATATTCTTGCTGTCAGTGGATGTCTGTATTTTATTCTCTTCATCCTCCTGCAGCTCTTAAGAGAATATGTTACTGCACAATTCGGGCAATCTGTTCGCACAAAATAAGACGCATCATCTGATGCGGAAAGGTAAGTGCCGAAAAACTCAGCTTTTCATTTGCTCTTCTTATCACTTGCTCAGACAGACCAAGTGACCCGCCAATCACCAAAGTCACCTGAGAAGGTACCTGCAAAAATATACGATTCATCCGTTCGCTCCATGCCTGTGTATTGTAATGCTTCCCATCAATGCACAGTGCGATTACATAATCATCGTCTTTTATTTTGTTTAAAATCCTCTCTCCCTCTGTGTCCCGAATCTGTCTTTCCACAGATTCAGGGCAGGAATCAGGAGTCGGCTCATCCGGGCACTCTACAATATCCATCGAATATTTTTTTCGGATTTCTTTTACATAATACTCAATACCTTCTTTAAAAAATTCTTCTTTTACTCTGCCAACACAGACAATCTTTATTCCTGTCATAATTCATTAATCGTCTCTTCTGCCGCCAAATAATAAAAGAAGACGCAGCAACTGTAAGATAGAAGATGCGGCAGCAGCAACATAAGTAAGGGCCGCAGCCGTCAGTACCTTTCTTGCACCGGAAAGTTCATCGTCATAAAGAATATGAGAATTACCAAGAATCTTTAATGCTCTTGAAGAAGCATTAAACTCTACCGGCAACGTAACAAGCTGAAATACTACAGTAAGAGAAAATAACAATACACCAAACATGATCAATGTATGACTTCCACCGAGAATAATTCCAATTAAAATAAGTGGCCAGGAGATATTTGCACCAAAGTTTACAACCGGCACGATCGCACCTCGAACTTTAAGTGGTGCATAACTCTCTGCATCCTGAATTGCATGGCCACACTCATGTGCTGCCACACCAATCGCCGCCACAGAAGTGGAGCGAAATGTTGCATCTGACAGATTAAGAACTTTGTTTGACGGATCGTAATTGTCCGTCAGATCTCCGGAAATATGCCGAATCTCCACATCATAAATCCCGGCACCGTGCAAAATACGCTCGGCCGCTTCTGCCGCAGTAATTCCTGCATGGCTTCTTACCTTATTAAACTTCGCATAAGTAGACTTCACTCTTGCAGAAGCAAGCAGGCAGATAACCATACCTATTACAACCAGAATATATGTCGGGTCCCAAAACGCCCCGTAATATCCTCCATAATACATATCTATACCTCCAATCTCAAATGTAAGCAATTAATCCTTTTCTTAATTTATATCCAAAGTTTTCATTGGATATTGTGACATTTATTGTTCGATGCGGTATGCAGCAACAATTTCTGCTGTATACATATGATGATAATCTTTCTGCGGATACCATCTTCCATCTACTTCTGTGTCAATAAACTCTTCGGGATTTAACTGTGTTTCCATAAGTTTCTTACATACAAGGACCAGTTTACCTTCCTCAAAAGCAGGCTGTCCTTCTTCTGTCAGCACTATATTAAAACCTACTTTACTAATCTTATCCTCATCTCTTCCGGATACCTTTCCAAGATATCCCATCTCTTCTTTTCTCTCTCCATCAAAAAATGTCAGCGTGAAAAAATCTCCTGCATCTACAAATTCCTTTGTAAAACGCTGTGGACGAATTCCGACAGTTACAACATTCTTTCCCCAGAAAACTCCCATCGTTCCCCAGGAAGCAGTCATAGTATTTACTTTGTTCTCTTTCTTAGCAGAAATCAGCATCCAATCCTGACCAATTCTCTGAAATGGGTTTATGTTTTCCTTTGTTACATCAATCTTTTCAAACTTCATTATTATATCCTCCTGAAAATATATATTAATAATCCAGCTTTCTTGCTGCTTCTACAATCATCTCTTCGGTTACAACATATGGATAATGTTCTAAATCCTCATCTTTTACCATAAACGGTGCACACCTTGCAACTTCTTCTACGCTAACACCAACTTCTGAAAGCTTTGTCGGAAGACCTACTGTTTTATTAAAAGCGATAAGCTTCTCACATTCTTCCTTTCTGCCATCGATCATAAGCAAAAGTAACACACCAAACCCAACGACAACACCATGCAGATGGTTCTCGTCAAATCCAGGCAGATTACAAAGTCCATAGAAAAAGGCATGTGCCACTCCACCATTATAATCCATCGTATGCTCTCTTGCTACAAGCAATGAAACCCATCCTGCTGTGATGATAATATCAAGTGCGACCTGTTCTAATGCATAAGATGGAACTCCCTGTTCATTATCTTTTAATGCCTTCGCACCATGCTCTATCATCGCTTCCATACACATACGGCTTAACTGTACTCCCATTGCCTTATAATGTTCTAACTGTTCACCTCTTGCAGAAATACTTACTTCGTAATACTTAGCATAAGTATCTCCAATTCCTGCCCACAAATATTCTTTTGGTGCATTTGCGATAATTTCTGTATCAATAAAGATATGCTTTGCCGGTTCTAAAAAATGTACAAACTTGCAAAATGTTCCGTCTTCGTTATATACAATAGATACCGCTGAGGTTGGAGCACAGTTTGATGCAATCGTCGGGAAAGAAAAATACGGCTTTTTAAAATCAATACTCACAAGCTTGCATGTATCAATCGCCTTTCCACCACCAACTGCAAATATCATATCTGCCTGCTGCACTACTTCTAACTGTTCGAGCATCTTTGCATTCTCAAAAGTACATTCTCCTCCAAACCATACAAAATCAAGGATCTCTATTCCGCTATCTTTTACTGCACAAAGTAACTTCTCCTTAGAGGCAGCCATCGCCTTCTTTCCACCAATAACAACTGCCTTCTTTCCATATATATGGCAGTATTTTTCAATCTGTCTATACGCCTTTGGTCCTACTGTATAAGGAGGAACCTGTACTGAATAATTCTCCATGACATTCTCCTTTCTGTCCGTTTTATTATAGTAAAGGAACTCTGCTCCGTCAATATGTGATTCCCGTTCTTGTTCTTTCTCATCGCATATGCTACACTCATAGAGACACTATCTACTTATGAGAATACATAAAACAAAAAGGAGTGTTTCATTTTATGTTAAACAAACAATACACAAATATGCTACAGGAAAAAGACGTTATCTTTGAAATATTCCAATACGCCACAGAACGGGCAAAGATTGTTGGGGCAGAAAACATTTATGATTTCAGCCTTGGTAATCCTTCTGTACCTGCACCCTCTATTGTAAACGAAACAATTGTCCAAAAAGTGAAAACTTTAGACCCTCTTGCCCTACATGGATACAGTCCAAGTTTCGGTATCATGGAAACCCGTGAAAAAATCGCTGCCTCTCTAAATAAAAAATATGGTTCAGACTACAAAGCAGCCAATATTTTTATGGCGATCGGTGCTGCCGGTGCCCTGGCACACGCTCTTCGTGCGGTGACAAATCCCGGCGATGAGATTATTACTTTTGCACCATGTTTTTCTGAATATAAACCATATACAGCCGGTGCAGGATTAAAACTCACAATTATACCTGCAGATATTGATACTTTCCAAATCAATTTTGAAGCATTAAAGACACAGTTAAATGAAAATGTATCTGCTATCCTGATTAATTCCCCAAATAATCCCTCCGGAATTGTCTACTCTACAGAAACAATTCAAAGGCTGGCATCCATCTTAACAGAAAAATCAAAACAATTCGGACATCCGATTTATCTTATATCTGATGAACCTTATCGTGATATTATTTTTGAAGGAGTCGATGCTCCCTACATTGCAAATTATTACAAAAATACATTAACCTGCTACTCTTTTAGTAAGTCTATCTCTCTTCCGGGGGAACGTATCGGCTATCTTGCCATACATCCTAACTGTGCAGATGCCGATAAGATCATCGAAATCTGTCCACAGATTTCCCGAACGATCGGGCAAAACGGTGCTGCTTCCCTGATGCAGCGAACCGTAGCTGATGTCTGTAGCTATACTTCAGACTTAAGCGTATATGAAACAAATAAAAAGATACTTTTTGAAGCTCTTCGGGAATATGGCTATCACTGCGTAGAACCCGGAGGAACCTTCTATATGTTCCCACGTTCTTTAGAGCCGGATTCACAGGCATTTTGCAAAAAGGCGATGGAAAAAGATTTGATGCTCGTTCCCGGAGATATCTTTGGATGTCCAGGACACTTCCGTATCGCATATTGTGTTCCGACAACGAGAGTGATAAAAGCACTTCCAATATTTAAAGAACTGGCCAAAGAATACCTGTAATCTAAAACCACCTCATCTTATCCAAACATAAGATGAGGTGGTTTCTGTTTATTCTATATTCTCTTTTTCATTCTCTTTTTCCAAAAAGGCTATAAACTCTTCTTCCGGCAATGGTCTGGAATAATAATACCCCTGAATGTAATCACAACCATTCTCCTTTAAAAAGCTTAGCTGTTCTTCCGTTTCTACTCCTTCTGCAACCGTCTTTATATCCAGTTCATGTGCCATTCCAATAATGCTGCGTACAATACTTTTGGTCTTTGGATTCTCTTCAAGCTTGCGGATAAAGCTCATGTCAATTTTTAATATATCAAAATCATAATCCTGAAGCATACCAAAAGATGAAAAACCACTTCCGAAATCATCCAGAAGAATCTTAACATTTCTCATTCGAAGATTTTCAAGAATATCACTTCGATCTTCTTTAATAGCAGCGTAAGAAGTTTCCGTAATTTCAAAACGGGTCATATACTCTCTGCCATTCATTTTAAATTGATCTATTTCTTTTAAGATTCTTTCCATCATCGCTTCATCATAGAAATCCATCCATGATAAATTTACAGATATCGGAACTACGAACTTATTTCTTTCATATCGTTCATTAATAAACTGCCATACCTTCCTAAGCACATAAAAATCAAGCTTGGAAATATGACCGTTCTCCTCGATTGCCGGAATAAATAATCCTGGGGAAATGAATCCCTTTTCTGGATGAATCCAACGAATCAACGCCTCTGCAGAAGCAATCTTCCCTGTCCTTGTATCAATTACCGGCTGATAATATACTTTAAACTGTTCCTGTGCGATTCCATCCTGCAATTCTCCTGTAAGCTTTGCTTTATCTACATAAGCAACCTGCATGGAGTGATCATAGACCATATATGGCTGTACATATTCATCTGTAATATATCTCTTGGCAAGCTTTGCCCTGTCAATCATACCGGAAATCTTCATCGGTTTATCTTCCACATAAAAAATACCACATCGGATAATTAAATTCATCCGCTTGCCATCTTTACTGAACTTATTTTCACACACCTGCGTCAGCACTGTAAAGTCCAGATTTCTTTTATCGATCAGACAAACAAAATGATCGGATTCTATCCTTGCTGTAATAAGCGGTTGCAGCTTTGAATGCTTTAATACTCTAAATATATTTTGAAGGACAACATCTCCACTGTCCACACCGAATAACTCATTAACTGCTTTAAAGTTCCTTATATTAAAAAATAATACGGCATACTGTGTTTTATCCGATACAGAATTTAAAAAACGCTCTGTGTTACGGATGAATCCCCTCCGATTGTATCCTCCCGTTAAAACATCGTTTTCTGAAAGTTCAGTAATATCTTCCCTCGCTCCAACAATAATATTTAATCTTTTATCTATATAAATATATGAGTACCGTTTCAGTCTTACTTCTCCCGTTTCGTCCATCTCATGAACAGTAAACGAATACTGCTTATCTTTGCAAAGTCCCGCTTCTATCGTCGAAAGTTCTACACACTTTTTAAACTTCTCACATTCACTATCCACAACTTTTTTCTGAGAATCGTAAGAAATCCAGCCTTCATATGCCTCTTCTTTTTTCAGGCACTCTAATAAAACAGAAGATAAAACATCCGTCTTTATCATCTTTTTTCTCTTTGCATCAATAATTATAATATTCTCATAATTCTTCTGATAAATCTTCTGTGGTACATTCTCTACAAGATATCCTACGGTAATATCCGTAAAATGTACAACTGCTTCTATTTCCTTTGAAAAAGAATTACGTGCCATATCTACATTCACTCGTAAAACAGATATTTGTTCTTCCGCAGAAGAAGCAAATACAATTTTCATAGAAAAAGTCACTTTACCTTCATCAAACATCTTTAACATATTTTTCTGTGAAAACTTCTGGCAAAAACTTTTTCTTACTTCCTGTACCGGAATCATTTTACCAATCATCTCTACATAAGAATCAACACTCTGACCTTTGCAGCCTTCTAATTCTTTCTTCTTTCCGGTAAAAGAAAGACAGATTCCCTGAGAAATATTAGCTGACATAACACCTATAGAATCTAATGTGTGACACATCGCTATCTGCAAAAGCTTTATATAATCATCATTAATATCCCTCACATACATGACAACCTGCTGATTATCTTCTCTGTACTCTGTACTTCGTACAATCTCCATAGAAATCCAGCGGTATTCTCCATCAAGAACTCTGCGATATTGTATGCTTGCATATTTATTCCCCTCAAGGAAAAATTGCTTTAAATGTTCTATAGAACAAAACTCCACATATTCCTTACAATCCGCCTCATGAATATGTCCCTCTTCAACAAGCCCCATAAGGCATTCGGATATACTTTCTTTCTGAAAACACTCCCTTAGCGGATCATTATCTCCCCGCTCTATAATCTCATAAGTATCTGCTTTTAAATCTATTTTTAAAATCCGAAAATATATAGTAGATAGCATCTTTACTGCATCATCTAAGTTACTTGAAATATTATCATAAAGAGTAATAGTATTACGAACTCTTCTAAGTACGATAGATGCATTAAATGGGCGTATAAAATAATCACTTGCCCCAAGTTCGTAGGCTTTCTTCACCCTTTCTCCACTAAACTCCGCAGAAATAACAATTACCGGAAGCCTGTCTAGCCACTTTCTCCTTCTCATTACAGAAAGCACTTCATATCCATCCATGACCGGCATATTCATATCAAGTAAAACCAGCTTAAATTGTTCTCGGCTTTTCTCTAAAATATCGATAGCTTTTTTACCATTTTCAACCTGATATATATCATACTCATTCTCTAACATACTTGCAAGAAGTTCCCTGTTTAGTTCAGAATCATCTACAATCAATATTTTTAACTTTTCTGTATTTTTTCTGACATCTAGCATCTTCCCTATCCCTCACTTCTTACATTATGCCGTCATTAAACATAATAACATACACTAAGTATATCATCTATATAACAAAAAACAAAGATATTTATAAAAAAAGAAGGGATTTTTCACGCTTAATCCCTCCTTTTACTCTTATATTTTACAACATTTTCTATATTTGATTATTCACCTTTTCAAGAATGCCTCCACATTCTTACTATAAGACGCACAAAGTGAGCGTTATCTCGCATCTAATATACTTAATCCTCAAAATATCTTTCAAGGAACTGTCTCGTTCTTTCTTCCTTCGGATGTTCAAATACCTGTTCCGGTGTTCCGTATTCTGCAATCGTTCCCTGGTCTAAGAACAGAACTTTATCTGATACATCACGGGCAAACTTCATCTCATGGGTAACGATAACCATCGTCGTATGGCGGTCAGCCAGACCACGGATAACCTTTAACACCTCACCGGTAAGTTCCGGATCAAGAGCAGAAGTCGGCTCATCAAAACATAAAATATCCGGCTGAAGCATTAATGCTCTTGCAATCGCAACTCGCTGTTGCTGTCCTCCAGAAAGCTGATGTGGATAATAATTCATCTTCTCTTTTAAGCCAACGCTTTCCAGCAAAGCTTCTCCCTCTGCTGTGATTTCGTCCATAATCTTTTTCTTATTCTCTTTAAAATCCGGACGTTCCTTTGCCATTAATTCTCTGGCTAATGTACAGTTGCGTAACGCTGTATATTGTGGGAAAAGATTAAAGGACTGAAATACCATTCCAAAATGTAAACGGTTCTTCCTTATCCGTGCATCTCCGAGAGACTTATTATCATCGGCATCAAAAATCACTTTATCATTTACAATAATCTGTCCGTGTGTCGGACGCTCCAAAAAGTTCAGGCAGCGTAACAGTGTTGTCTTTCCACTTCCGGATGCACCGATCATTGCGAGGGCTTCTCCTTTTTCAAGAGAGAAATCAATGCCCTTTAACACTTCAAGATTTCCAAAATTCTTTTTTAAATTTTTCACTTCAAGAATAGACATAAAATCCCTCCTTATACTCTAAAATAATCCATTTTCTTTTCAATCCATCCAAACAAGAGAGTGAGGATACCATTAAAAACAAGGAAAAATACTGCTGTAGAGAATAATGGCCAGATTAAGCCCTGCTTTGTAAAACGCTCCGCACACATGATAATCTCTGCAAGACCGATAATTCGGGCAAGTGACGTATCTTTTGTAAGCGTAATAACTTCATTACTCATCGGCGGAATAATTCTCTTTATAACCTGTAACAGAATAATCTTAAAGAAAATCTGTGTCTTTGTCATACCAAGTACCTGACCTGCCTCATACTGTCCTCTTGATACGCTCTCAATTCCACCACGATAAATCTCTGAAAAATATGCTGCATAGTTAATAACAAACGCAATAATCGCTGCTGTAAAACGAGAACTCATCGGCATAGAAAACAAAAGTCCCGGTGCATACAATACAACAAAAAGCTGAAGCATCAACGGTGTTCCTCTTATGATCCAGACAAAAGTTCTGCTCAGCCATTTTAAAGGCTTAAACTTTGACATAGAGCAAAATGTTATCACTAACCCAAGTGGCAATGCCAGAAGTAAAGTGATAAAAAACAGCTCGATGTTAATAATGAATCCTGAACTTAAGGATTCCATTGGGCTGGTAGCCATCATAATCTTATCCTTCTTTCTTTGTAAAAATATTTCATATAGCTTCGCCAAAAACCACAACAAGAATCCGGTCTTTCTGTTTCTTTTTTGTAAAAGATACTGAAATCCCGGATTCTTTATATGTATTCATACGAAGCTTATACAGTTTCTATATCATACCATAGAAGCAGCTATTTAATCAACATATCCTGTAAATCATATTTCTTAGCAATCGTATCTACAGTTCCGTCTTCGTAAAGTTCTTTGATTGCCTGATTTACCTTTTCTGTTACATCGCTTCCCTTACGGAATGCGATACCATATTCCTGCTGACCAAAGTTATTATCCATATTGATAACTAAATCTTCATAGTCTGTTCCTTCGCCAACCATGCCAAGAGCACATACACTGTCAACTAAAGCAACGTCTGCTGTTCCTGATTTTACTTCCATGAGAGCCTTAGCCATAGAATCAGAAGCTACATAGTTCGCATCTTTAAAGTAATCCTTAGCAGAAACCTTTACTGTATCATCGTCAGCAATAGAACCATCAATCTTACCTTCACCGGTAGAACCCTGTTCTGCTGTAACAGTAAGATCCTTTACACTCTTCATGATTTCTTTTTCTCTGCTCTTTTTCATTACCATCGCCTGTGTATTGTAAAGATATGGGTCAGAAACACTCATGTTCTGCTTTCTCTCTTCTGTGATACACATACCATTCCAGATACAGTCAATATTTTTAGAGCTTAACTCTACTTCTTTAGAATCCCAGTTAATCTCAGTAAACTCTACATCAATGCCAAGCTTCTTTGTAACAGCCTGTGCCATCTCTGTATCAAAACCAACAAGTTCATTTTTATCATTATAATAGTTCATTGGTGCAAATAATGTGATACCAACAGTAAGCTTGCCCTTTCCCTGAACATATGCCCAATCAGAATCAGAACTTGTACTTGTAGAACCAGCCTCGCTGCCACTCTTATTAGAAGAACCACATCCAACTAATCCTGTAACACTCATTACGAGAACTAAAAGCATAGCAATTATCTTTTTCATAGTATTTCTCCTTTTTCTTTCCCTTATAATCTCTGTGTAGTTTTATCAATGCACTACACTAAAGTATTATAGACGAAAAGGCTTTGTTTGTCAAATAAAAAAATCCGAAACTTCTTTTTCACAGGAGCACATTGCTAAAACGGTTTTTCCGATTAAGTCGGATAATTCCCAGCCGAGCATATCTGCACCTCTTTCTATTACTTCTCTAGAACATCCTGCTGCAAACTTTGCATTTTTATATTTTTTCTTTACCGACTTTACTTCCATGTCCTGTACACTTTTTGACGGACGCATTAATGCTGCTGCCCAGATTAATCCTGTCAGTTCATCTGCAGCATATAATACTTTTTCCATGAGATGCTCTGGTTTAACGTTCACTGTAATTGCATAGCCATGACTGCATACTGCGTGAATTAGTTCTTCTGATGCTCCACCTTCTCTCAACAATTCTGGTGCCTTTACACAATGCTGTTCTGGATACTGTTCAAAATCAATATCATGTAAAAGACCAACGATTCCCCAGAATTCTTCTTCCTCTCCATAGCCAAGTTCTTTTGCATACCAACACATAACTCCTTCGACTGTCAATGCATGACGAATATGGAATTCTTCCTGATTATACTTCTTTAATAATTCAAAAGCTTGCTCTCTTGTCATACCTGCGTTCATTATAATACCTCCTGTTTTTCTTAATTTCGCATATGTAGTCTAAATAAATACATTTTCCTATCTGTTTACTAGGATTAATATTACCATCTGATTCAGAGAAAGTCAAATTCTGATTTATTGGGAGGACGGACGAAAAATAAAAAATAGGTGCTGGTAAAATGTGTCAGTAGTCGTTGCGTAAAGAATGTTCGCTTATAGGCTCACATTCTTTACTCACTCCGAGGCCACATTTTATCCAGTACCTATTTTTTATTTTTCTGTTTACCTGCTCCAGAAGTAAATCAGGAATTTGTGCATAGAAAAGAAGATGATTGTTCAGAAGAGTGATCTTTATTTTGCATACTTTCGCTCCAGTACAGATTTCTTAAAAATTTTTCAAAGAGCAACATAAACTATATCAGATGTGAGATAAGCAATATCAGTGACTGACTAATTCTTCATCTACTGGAGAGTTTCGCTGATTGATTGTCTTAATTTACTGGAGCTTCCCCTGGTCTTCTGCCTGATTTGGATTAGACAGAAAAATAAAAAGTAGCTTATAGCAGATGTGACCTCGGAGCCAATATTGAATGCGAGCCTTTATGCAAGCATTCAATGTGCAGCGACTACTGGCACAGATACTATAAGCTACTTTTTATTTTCCGTCCGTCATCCCACTAAATCAGGCATTAATATCTCGGAGTTAATTCTACATACATATCTTTATACTGTTTTGCACTCTTTTCCCAGGAAACATCTTTATTCATATCACGAACAACCATGTTATCCCAGCACTCTCTGTTTTCGAAATAGAGTGTTTTGGCTCTGTTGATCGCATCATAAAGAAGGCCACTTTCATACCTGTCAAATGTAAAACCATTACCTGTATTCTCAAATAAGTTGTAAGGCTGCACCGTATCCTTAAGACCTCCGGTTTCTCTGACGATTGGAACCGCACCATATCTCATAGATATAAGCTGGGTAAGTCCACATGGTTCAAACCTTGATGGAACTAAAAGTGCATCGCATCCTGCATAAATGTTATGAGCCACATTTTCATTGTAAGCAATATACGCACAAAAACTGCCTTTGTATTTATTTTCATAGTAGCGGAATGTGTCCTCATACTGAGAATCACCTGTACCAAGAACAACTACCTGTGTATTTCCATCCATGATACCTGGAATTACATCATTCACAAGATCAAGCCCTTTCTGATTTGTAAGACGGGAAATTAGTCCAATTACCATCTTATTCTCATCTACATCTAAGCCTAATGCCTCCTGAAGTGCCTTTTTGTTCACTTTTTTATTCTTTATCACTGAGCCTGCATCATAATTAGATGCCAGCAGCTTATCGGTTGCCGGATCCCAGATATCTGTATCAATACCATTTACAATTCCTAAAATCTTATTTTGGTGATATCTTAAATGTTCTGCCAGTCCTTCACCGTATTCCTCTGTCTGAATCTCCCCGGCATAGGTATTACTTACGGTTGTAACTTTGTTGCAGTAATCAATTCCACCCTTTAACATATTCGCATCTAGCCAGTTCTGAGTCATGCAATCCTTATTAAATACATAATCAGGAAGTCCTGACCAGTATTGAATTGTTTTTCTGTCATAAATACCCTGGAACCGCAGATTATGTATCGTAAGTACGGCGATGGCACGTCCCACATTTGTATCGCTAAAGCAGGTTCTTAAATAAAGTGGTACTAAAGCTGCCTGCCAGTCATGACAATGTACTACGTCTGGAGTCCAATCCAGATAATTAAGTGCAGCAAGAGCAGCCTTACCAAAATAACAGAACTTTGGAATATCATCTATAAGGTTCGTATATGGGT
>CAKREJ010000028.1 GCA_934317185.1 uncultured Anaerobutyricum sp.
GAAGCTGCACAGGCTGCTTTAACAGTTGCTATTTCTGAAATCAGCAAAGCTACTTCTAAAGGAATTTTCCATAAGAATACAGCAGCAAGAAAAGTTTCCCGTCTTACAAAAGCGGTTAACGGAATTGCTTAATTAAAATAAAATAAAAAATCTCCGAAAAGAGCGGCTGCTTTTCGGAGATTTTTTATTTTATCCTGCTGTCTTTCCAAATATATTCAAACGCCTAAAAAAGAAGCTGCCAATCAGGATTTTAAAAGCAGTTTGCAAATCAGCGTTTCTACTCCTATCTGATCTCCGATTCTTCCGGTTTTAATTTCTTCTTCGATCTGAATACATTCTTCCATACATTTTTCTAATGTTTTTTCTCCATATCTTCTTAACTGTTTTTCATTTTTACGAATCACAAACCTCGGAATTCCTGCTGTTTTAGCGATAGCATCATCTGTTTTACGAAGTCCACGCATATTTGCAATAATGTGTAAGATACGGTATTGACGCACAATTAAAAATAAAATATGCATCGGAGGCTCTTTTAAAAGAATAAGGTCGTTATAATACTGCAATGCGGCTGTTTTATTTCCATTGGCAATCGCATCTACCAGCTCAAAAATTTTATCCTGTACTTCTCCTGAAGCAATCGCATCAATATCCGCCTTTGTAATTTCTTCCCGTTCTCCGACATAAGCGATAAGCTTATCTGTTTCATTTTTTATCTGAAACATATCATCGCCTGTTTTTTGCAGAAAATACAGGGCATTATTTTCACGAATCTGCTTCTTCTCCTTGCCGAGTAATGTAGCGATCCAACGAAGTAAAACTTTTTCTGTCTGATTTTTCTTTAAAAATTCTGCAACATATCCATTCTTTTTTATCCATTTGAATACTTTAGAACGCTTATCCACTTCTGGTTCACAAATAACAATACAGGTTGTTTCCGGCATTTTTTCCATAATATTTACAAACTCATCTTTGCCTGTTTTTAAAATTCCTGTTCCATCTAAAAGCAGAACCCTTTTTTCACTAAAAAACGGATAAGTAAATGCCAACTGCTGTAATGTATTTATATCTACTTTCCCATCTGTAAAAGCCGCATAATTCATCGTATCGCCCTCTTTTACCATTGCTTTTTTCAGCATATGCCTGGCCTGTAAAACCAGATATGGCTCATCTCCTGTCAAAAGATATACTTTATAAAAAGATTTTTCCTTTATTTGTCTTTTTATCTCTTTCATAATGTTTTCTCCGATTATACTATTTTTTAAAATATTTTATTTGATATTTCGCTCCATCGCTCCAGATAAGAATTGCTCCTCCCCACAGTGTACCATAGATAGTGGTACCGCTTTTTTTCAAGCGGCTTAAAGTTTGCCTGTGAGGATGCCCATACAGATTGTTCTTTCCTGCTGATAAGATTGCCTGCTTCGGACAAAATTCCTTCAAAAATTGTTCTGTTGTAGAATTCTTTGATCCATGATGTGCGATTTTTAATACGGTAACAGGCTTTAAAATTACTTTATCTTTAGCAGATATTCCGATATCTTGCTTTTCCATACTTAATAAAGCTTCCTGTTCTCCGTTTAAATCTCCGGTAAACAGCATTGAAAAATCTCCATAGGTAAGATGCAAAACGATCGAACTGCTATTTACATCCTCATTTATCCAGCCTTTTTGTGGATGCAGACACCTGAAATGGATTCTGTTAAAATTCATTCGATCCCCTTTGCTCATTTTCAAAACAGAATATCCCTTTTGTCTGGCAATATCCATTATATCATTGCTATCATTATATGCTTTTTCCCTTTTATCTGCATATATATTATCTTTTTTCACCTTTCCTGTCGATGAGAAAATCACCTTTTTAATAGGGTAATTCTGTTCTAAAAGCTCCCTTATCCCAGAAATATGGTCTTCGTCTGTATGTGTTATTATAACATAATCCAAATGATTCTCTCCATAATATTTAAGAGCCGGAATAATAATTGAATCTGCAACATTCTTTTTTGATGTACTTCCTCCATCAATCAAAACAGTTTCTCCCGTTGGCATTTTCATAAAAATACATTCTCCCTGACCAACATCTAACATTATCATTCTAAACGGTGGAATCGGATAAAAAAAACTGCCCGCTGCCAAAAGCAGACAGAGGAAAATACTGCCTTCCCATAAACGACGATACCAAAATATGAAAAAACAAATCTCGAGTAAATAAATAACAAAAATCTGCCACCACGGCAGACAACCCGTTACAATAACAGCAAACGGCAGTTTCAAAACAAAACGAAATAAGCTGTCAAATCCTTTTAGTAAAACCACTGCCGGAATACATCCTAAAAAACCAATAAATTGATTGCATATGCCGAAAATTCCACCCACAATGGCACTTAATAATAATGGACTCATTGCAGGAATCATTAACAGATTCAATAAAATACTATATGGACTCCACTGATAATAAAACCGCAAAAGTAATGGTGTAATTGTCATTGTAAAAATCAGATTCGCAAAAAAAGCCTTCCCTATTTTCTTCTTCCATTTACCTTCCAGTAAGAATTCCCCTTTAGTCAGCTTTTTTCTCTTCCGTTTTTCTTCGAGATTCTGTACAAAAGGACAAATCAACCCGATAGAACCTATCGCTGCAAAAGATAAAATGCAGCCACTTTCCAGCAATCTCCAGGGACAATCTAACAGCATCAAAATACCTGCCATGCTCATAGAAGAAACTATATCATATTCTGCTCCATAATATTGTGAAAGTAAATAACACAAAAACATAATCGCTGCACGAAAGACCGAATTTCCAAATCCTGTCATAACGGCATAAAATACCAATAAGGTGCTTCCCATAACACAGGACAATGCATAACCACATCCCCGCTTTCTTAAAAACTGAAACAGCATTCCTCCTATGATAGAAATATGTAATCCTGATACTGCTAATAGATGAGCCATTCCACAGTCCTGATATAAATTTTTATACTCCTTTGATAAATCCGTCTTATCTCCAAGAAATATTGCCTTTAATAATCCATTCTCTGCTTCCGGAACAATGCGAAGATAGGCAGCAGCAATCTGCTCTCTGGCTATGCCGGCTGTTCGATAGACAGAGAAAGGACTCTCTTTGCTGCGATGAATGGTGTCCCCGATAAAATGATACCTGATTCCCATAGAATACTCATATAGTTTTGAATTAAATTGTCCTGGATTTGCAGGATCTTCTATCGCTCTAAGCTTTCCTGTACAGGTAATCCAATCTCCTGGATATACCTTCCCTGCTGATATCGGAAGCTTTAAAATTCTACATTTTCCTCGTATTTTATATTGTTTATTATGTTTTTTACCTGAAACTCTTTTGTGACTTACCACTACGTCTTTGTCTGTTTTTTTTAAATTCTCACTTATTTGCTCACCCGATAAAAAGACTTCTTTTATCGTAATCTGATATTCCTCTTTCGAAGACTGCTTTACAAACTCTATCTGACCGGTCAATATCCCTTTTAATTCTTTTTTAGACAACATCCGATCTAATTCATCCAGGTACTCTGCCCGATAAAAAGAAATACCTCCGATAAAAAAGAAGCAGAAAAATAAAAGGGTAAAAATAAAGAAATGACCTTGCTTCTTTTTTATAACTTTATATAGAATAAGAATAAAAATAAAAAGAAACAAAGCCATCACAAAAAAACCTGTTCTGTTTAATAAAATGGCCGCTGCCTCTCCAAGCACAAGTCCTGTAAATAACAGAAATACTGGTCTTTTCACATATCTCCCTCTTCATCACCCAAACGGATTCTGTTTTTATTTAATTTAGCTATTTACATAAGGAAAAATCACTGGTCAGCAATACATCAAACTTCTCAAATTCATTCAGCTTACTGACTTTTTTCCCATCTATCGTAAACTGTACCTGATATGCAGTGTCTAAATCTGTAAGACTATTTACCATTGCATATACCGTAACCTTCTCCTTTACATCAACTGCTGCATTTTCTATACCACTGCTTAAATCTACATAACAGATATTATTCATGATCTGCGTATGATTTACATAAAAATCTCTCGGAAGAGGACTTCTCAGATTTTCTTTAGACTCTGGTGGATTTTTTAACAACAGAAGAACCTGTGTCTCTAAAGGCACATTATTTTTCACCGTCACTTCCGTTAAATATGGAATCAGCTTATCACCCGTGGCATTTGCGTAGTAGAGTTTCACCTGTTTTTTATCAGAGTAAATATTGGTCTTTCCATTATCTGTTAAAATCGTGTTAGAATCCATAAGTCCTACCGGAACTTTATCACTGTCTAAAAGACTGGAACCATTTACAGAAAATGTAATACCATCAACTCCATTTATCTGAAGCAGTGACTTCACAACAGATGTTCGGAGCAAAATTTCCTTCACATGATCTAACTGAACATATCCTCCTCCAAAATCTATATTCTCTTTTCCCCGTTCCAACGTAACTTCATTAATTACAACTCCATCAAAAATAGATGCTTTATATTTATTCGTATTGTTGCTTTCCGTATCTGACAGCTTATAAAGCACTTCATTTGATGCTTTTAGCGGATCATCCGCATTGGTTAAGGTGTAAGGAACCTTTTTAAATCCATCTTCCTGAGCATTCAGATAATATAGTTCTATAGACCCTGTCTTTTTATCTGTCTGCGTTGTCGTCTGCTTTTCATCCTGTGTTCCTGACTGAGACTTCTCCGCCGAAGCACTACTTCTTCCACAACTACACAAAACAGTCAACAGAAGCAGATTTATAAGAAAGATAACATAAAATAATTTCTTCTTCATACCTTCTGCCTCCTAACCAATATAATTCAGAGGAATACGAATAATAAAAGTCGATCCCTCTCCTTCTTTACTGTGAACACGGATAGAACCCTTATGCATTAATATAACATTCCTTGTAATAGCAAGTCCCAGTCCGGTTCCTCCTGTTTCCCTTGAACGTGCCTTGTCTACCCGGTAAAAACGTTCAAATATCTGTTCCTGGCAGTCTTCCGGAATACCACAACCGGTATCCTTTACACGGATATAGAAAAACTTGTGATCTGCATTCAGGGACACATCCACCTTACCATTATCATTATTATACTTTACCGCATTCTCAATTAAATTATTGCAGGCAAGTGAAAGCTTCACTTCGTCCACCTCTGCAACAACCTCACGCATCGTTTCCAGACGGATTTTTATTCCTCTCTTCTCTGCAATTGGTGAAATTCTCTTTAACAATACTTCTAACAGATCGTTAATCTTTACAGCAGAAATATTCAGATCTGCCTGCGTTTTATCCATCTTTACAAGAGTGAGCAGATCTGTAATGATCTGGTTTTCACGATCGATCTCGTGGACAATGTCATTCATAAACTCTTCATAAAGCTCCACCGGAACATCCGGCTGCATCAACAACGAATCTGCCAATATCTTCATAGAAGTAATTGGTGTTTTCAGCTCATGTGACACATTCGATACAAATTCCTGTCGTGTATTCTCAAGCTCCTTATACCGATTGATAATCTTATTAAAAGAAGATGACAGATTATAAAATTCTCTGAAATTCTCCTGTACAAGTCCCTCTTCCTGATGTCCTGCTGCAATAATATCAAGCTCATTCTGCATCTTGCGGAAACTGTTTCTGATAAAAAGTGCGATAAGTACACTAAATAATAATGTGATCACAAAGAAAATACCGACAAGATTGTCTCTCTGGTCATATAGATACTGTGACATTTCATTGCAATTATGAAGGGAAACCATCGCAATGATCAGTCCCTGTATATCTGTTTTTCCATCTTCCTTATTCTGGATCGGCGTAATGACCTGAAGATATTTTTCACCAATATAGCGATAAGCAATATCTTCTCCATTCATTGCATGAATAGTTTCTCCGGTAACTAAATACTGCCCGCAGTTACGGTTATAAGTATCTGCAAGTACCTTAAAGCGATTATCTACAAGCATAATACGTCCTTCAAGATTATTGGCAAGCTGCTCCACTTCAAAAACATTACTGCCGGCTTCTCCGGACAAGCTGTCCATATTATAATTCCGAAATCCATTCATTACAATCTGATTAGAGAGTATGACACACTGCTTTTGCGTATATCGCACTCTCTGATCGATTGCTTTTTTTTCGTAATAGTTTATCTGACTGGAAACTCCCACTATCAAAAAAATATTAATCAGCAAAAATATAAAAATTCCTACTACCTGATATAATGAGATATAGCGGGAAATTCCCTTTATATTAATCCTGGAAATAGTATCCTACCCCCCACTTCGTATGAATATAGAGCGGTTCACCCGGATTCTTTTCAATCTTCTCTCGAAGTCTTCGAATATGTACATCTACTGTACGAACATCTCCCGGATAATCATATCCCCATACAATATTAAGCAGATTTTCTCTGCTGTATACTTTGTTTGGATGAAAAGAAAGGAGTTCTAACAGGTCATATTCCTTTGCGGTAAGCTTCACTTCTCTGTCTTCCACAAATACTCTCCTGCTGTCACAATCTATTCTAAGTCCATTCTTCTCAAATACTTTCTTCTTCTCAGCTTCTGTTGTTTTTCTGGAACTTCTGCGCATAATAGCCTTAATACGTGCTTTCACTTCCAAAATATTAAATGGCTTGGTAATATAATCATCTGCCCCATATTCTAATCCAAGAATCTTATCCATATCATCACCCTTTGCAGTGAGCATGATAATCGGCATATTAGAAAATTCCCGAATCCTCTGACAAACTTCAAAACCATCCATCTTTGGAAGCATCACATCAAGCAGAACAATATCATATTCTGTCTTTTTGGCCATTTCAAGGGCTTCTTCCCCATCATAAGCACAGTCAACTTCCATATCATCCTGTACAAGAGAAAACTTGATTCCCTTAACAATCAGACGCTCATCATCGACAACCAGCACTTTTTTTCCCATAACACACCTCAGTTAACTGTAATTAATTCTTTTATTCGATTAAAAATGCCCTCACCTATTCCTGCGACATTTTTAATTTCTTCTATGGAAGTAAAGGAACCCTTTTCTTCCCGGCAGGCAATAATCGCATCCGCCCTTGATTCCCCAATGCCCGGTAAGGCCACCAGTTCCTCTTTTGATGCTGCGTTAATGTTTACCGTATTTTCTTTTGGGGAAGCTGACGAAACTTTTCTTGAAGATTGCTCTTCATTAAGCGCTTCCTTTGTTTCATCTTTAGAAGGGATGTATATCTGCATTCCATCCTGAAGAACTTCTGCTAAATTCCATGCTGTCTGATTTGCTTTCTCCGAAAAACCTCCGGCGGCGTTAATCGCCTCCTGCGTTCTTGCACCAGAATGTAACCGATATACGCCCGGCTTCTTCACACAACCGCAGACATGAATATAAATCTCTGCATCCTTTATCTGCTCTGTGTCTTTCTCTTCTTCCTTTTCCGCTCTTATAACTGTAGTGGAATCCATACTTCCTTCCTCTTGAACCGGAACAGAAAGGGAACAGCCTGACAAAATAATCACCACTATTCCAAGTGCTACGTTAATCAACCTTCTCATTAAATACTGTTTCATCTCAGGAATTCTCCTCCTTACCGAAACAGCTCCGGAATATTACTCTATACCCCACAGAAAATGTTGCCTTTGCATATTGTCCATAGTCTTATTAATAATACCGAATATCCTAAAAAAACACAAGAGGGTATGACGATTTTCTTTTACCCTCTGGCCTTAAATACGATAATTCCTGCAAGAAATAATCCTGTTCCTAAAAATTTCATCCAGTCAAATCCGCTTTTTTGCACTCCAAAGATTCCAAACACTTCAATAAGATATGCCACAATAAGCTGTGCTGACACGATAAGCATTACCGCCTTTGCCGGTCCTAATGCCGACATCCCTGCAATTACGGTAAATGTAATAAAAGCCCCAATGACTCCACCTAAAAGATAATATTTAGGCTCCACCAAAAAAATCTCCATGGGTGGATTCTTTTTTCTCTCTTTAATAAACCAGATAACCAGACAAACAAAAAAACCGCTAAGCTGCACAAAGGAATTCGTAAGCCATGTCCCTGTCTGTTTTGTTACCTCTGTGTTAAAAACCCCCTGAATACTCATAAGTGCCCCGGAAACTAATGCCGCAATAAATCCAAACATAAAAAACCTCCATACTTTTCTTATATACTTTCAAAACTTTTTCTTTACTGCCACATATATCACAATAGCTGTTTTGAAATATTTTCTTTTAGTATGGAGATTCCTTACTTTTTTATGCAGTTTTTAATTCACTTATTTTACTATTTTATCCACAATTTTTTATAGCTTATAGTATTTTTATTGGATTCCACTTTCCTTCATTGCTTCTATAAGAATAGCAGCCATTTCATCTACATCTTTTTTCTCAATGACCAAAGGAGGAACAAAACGGATGATATTTGCTCCTGCAGAAATAATAACCAGACCTTTTTTCAAGGCAGCAACGACAAGATCACCAACTGGTTTTTCAAATTCAAGTCCCTGCATTAAGCCAACACCTCTATGTGCTTTAATCTGAGCAAACTGATTATTTATCTCTTCAAGCTTTTCGTATAAATATGCTCCTACTTCGTTAACATGAGCTACAATATCTTTTTCTTCAAACTGACGGAACACTTCACACACGGCTGCCGTTGCAAATGGATTTCCACCATAGGTTGTTCCATGATCTCCCGGAACTAAGGCATGAGAGGCCTTTTCATTCGTTACAAAAGCTCCTACCGGAACACCACAGCCAAGTGCTTTGGCTAATGCCATAACATCTGGTTTTACTCCATAAAGATCATGTGCATATAAAGAGCCACATCTTCCCATGCCACACTGTACTTCATCAAAAATAAGTAAAATATCTTTCTCATCGCAAAGTTGTCTAAGTCCTTCTAAAAATTCTTTCTTTGCCGGATAAATTCCGCCTTCTCCCTGTACAACCTCACAAATAATACCACAGGTCTTATCACTAATCTTAGACTTTACATCATCAAGATCATTAAAATCCGCAAACACTGCACGCATCTCTACTGGTACAAATCCATCCTGATAGTGTGCATTCCCTGTTACAGACAATGCACCCTGGCTTCTTCCGTGGAAAGAATGATTCATAGCGATAAATTCATAATCTTTGGAAGGATCCTTTAAATAAGCGTACTTTCTTGCCACCTTTAAAGCACCCTCAATCGCCTCTGTACCACTGTTTGTAAAGAACACTTTAGACATTTTTGAAGTCTTAACAATTTTCTCTGCGGCATCAATTGCCGGCTGATTATAATAAAGATTCGAGGTATGTAAGATTTTATCAATCTGCTTCTTTAAAGCATCATTGTATGCTTTATTATTATATCCTAATGCAAACACTGCGATACCAGCAGCAAAATCAAGATATCTTTTTCCATCCATATCATAAAGACAGACACCGTCTCCTTTATCAAATACAACCGGATAGCGATTATATGTTTTTAAAATATAATCTTCTCCTTTTTGCATATATTCCTGCATCTTTGTCATTTTTTCACTCCTCACTTCATCTGTCTATCGTAAAAACTTATGTACTTAACTTTTCGAAGTACCTACTAATTAAATTAATGAAAATCTTCTCTTAATTTCTAAAAATAACTTCTAAAAAAGAGGTTCCTTTAAAATCGCTGTACCAATACCTTTCTCTGTAAAGAACTCCAGAAGCAGGCAATGTGCTACACGACCATCTAAAATATGCACTCTTGAAACACCCTGTTCTATCGCATCAATGCAGTTATTGAGTTTTGGAAGCATTCCTCCTCCAACTACACCATTTTCAATAAATTCTTTTGCTGATTTAATATCCATCTCAGAAATTAATGTCTTTTTATTTGTCGGATCAATAAATACCCCTTCAATATCGGTAAGAAATACTAACTTTTCTGCATCCATCGCTTTTGCCACACCACAGGCAGCATCATCTGCATTAATATTATACGCATTAAATTCATCATCAAGACCAATTGGTGCAATTACAGGAATAAAATCATTATCCATTAATGTATTTAAAAGATCTGTATTTACTGATGAAACTTCTCCTACAAAGCCGATATCCTTTCCATCTGGCATCTTCTTGCTAACACGAATCATATTTCCGTCTTTACCGCAAAGACCTACAGCATTTACACCCATCTTCTGCATCAGACCAACGAGTTCTTTATTTACTTTATTAAGAACCATCTCCGCAACATTCATAGTATCTTTATCTGTCACACGAAGACCATTGTAAAATTCCGGTTCTTTTCCACTGAGTTTTACCCACTTACTGATTTCTTTTCCACCACCATGAACAATGATCGGACGCATACCAACTAACTTAAGCAAAGCAACATCTTTAATTACGTTCATTTTTAACTGATCATCAAGCATGGCACTTCCACCATACTTTACAATAATTGTTGCTCCATTAAAACGGCGGATATAAGGCAATGCTTCAATCAGCGTATTGGCCTTTGTCATAACTTCATCTACATTCTTATTCACTTCTATCTCTGTCATATCTCTATCTCCTTTATGAACGGTAGTCTGCATTAATTTTTACATATTCGTAAGTAAGGTCGCATCCCCATGCGGTTGCTTTTTCCTCTCCTGCATGAATATCAAGGATTGCCTTTACCGGATTGGCTGAAAGAATCTTTGTTGCCTTTTCTTCACTGTAATCTGTTGCAATACCATCTTTTACGATAGCAAGACTTCCTTCTTCGCTCTCCAATACAATGTCTACCTTCTCCGGTTCAAATGTTACCCCACTGTATCCCATCGCACAAAGGATCCTTCCCCAATTGGCATCTTTTCCAAATACTGCTGCCTTTGTTAAGGTGGAGCATACAACTGCCTTACTGATAATCTTCGCATCCTCCTTTGTAGCTGCTCCATTACAGGTTACTTCAAAAAGACGGGTACATCCCTCTCCGTCTCCTGCAATCTGTTTTGCAAGATACTCCATAACATAAGCAAGTGCTGCCTTAAATTCTTTACCCTCTTCATTCTCTTCTGTAATCAGCGGATTCTCAGCCATACCATTACAAAGAACAAGGCAGGTATCATTCGTAGATGTATCTCCATCTACGGAAATCATATTGAATGTATCCTCTACGATCTCACTTAAAAACTGCTGTAAAAGCTTCTGGTCAATTGCTGCATCACTTGTAATAAATGCAAGCATCGTTCCCATATTTGGATGGATCATTCCGGCACCTTTACACATACCACCGATTGTCACTGTCTTGCCACCAAGCGTACATTCCACTGCAACTTCTTTCTTATAAGTATCTGTCGTTAAAATAGCCGTTGCTGCATCTTCTCCCGCTTCCTTTCCATAAGCAAGCTGTGGGACCAGCATCTCAATTCCTTTTTCAACAACATCCATTACAAGCTGTGCTCCAATTACTCCGGTAGATGCCACCAGCACCTGTTCCGGTGCTACATTAAGAAGCTCTCCTGCCTTCTGTGCTTCTTTCTTACAATTGGCAAGTCCTTCTTCTCCTGTACACGCATTCGCAATCCCACTGTTTACAACAACAGCCTGAGCTTTGCCCTTCTCATATACAACATCTCTATCCCAGAAAACCGGTGCTGCTTTCACAACATTTTTCGTAAATGTTCCTGCACAAACTGCTTCTTTTTCAGAATAGATCATTGCCATATCTTTATTCGTCTTCCCTGCCTTGATTCCGGCACGAAGACCTGCTGCTTTATATCCCTTTGCGGCAGTAACGCCACCTTCGATTATCTTCATAATAAACCTCCAAATTCAGAATACTTTTATCTCTTATGTAAAAATTATTTACGGGAATACAGGAGGCATTAAAAGTCCTTCTGTTTCCGGTAAGCCAAATAACAGATTCATATTCTGCACTGCCTGTCCGGCTGCACCTTTTACAAGATTATCCATCGCTCCCATCATAATGACACGATTTGTTCTCTCATCTAACTTCACATTAACATCAACATAATTGCTGCCCTCTACCCAGCGGGTTTCCGGACATATGCCTGCATTTAAGAAACGGACAAACTGTTCGTCTTTATAAGCAGCTTCATAAATCTTACGAATCTCTTCTTCTGTAACATCCTTTACAAGATTTGCGTAAGCTGTTACTAAAATGCCTCTGTTCATCGGAACAAGATGTGGCGTAAAGTTAATAACCGCTTCCTGCCCGGATGCATAAGATAACTGTTCCTCAATCTCCGGTGTATGACGATGTGTAGCTACACCATAAGCCTTAATACTTTCATTAACCTCACAGTAAAGATTTGCAACCTTCGCTCCTCTTCCGGCTCCGGATGTACCGGACTTGGCATCAATAATTACTGACTTCATATCAATAAGACCTGCCTTAGCCAACGGATAAATAGAAAGGAAAGAACAGGTTGGATAACATCCTGGATTCGCAATCAATCTTGCTTTCTTAATCTTTTCTCTGTTTACTTCACAAAGTCCATAAACCGCTTCTTCAATAAACTGTGGGCTCTGATGCTTGATTCCATACCACTTCTCATAAACATCTACATCTTTAATTCGGAAATCGGCACTTAAATCAATAACCTTTATCTTAGATAATACCTTCTCACTTACTAAAGAAGAACAAAGCCCCTGTGGAGTTGCCGTAAATACGACATCAACTTCTTCACAAAGCTGCTCTAAATCTTCTCCTTTACAAATATCCGGAACAAGCTGAAACATATTCTGAAATACACTTGCATATGCCTGATCTATGTAGCTTCTGGAACCATACCACTTAATCTCTACATCTTTATGTCCAAGTAAAATGCGGACAAGTTCCTGCCCAGCATATCCTGTGGAACCAATAATACCTGCTCTTATCATCTTTCATCATCCTTTCTCTTCACTCTTTGTTATTACCTCTTTATTCTATATATATATGAAAATAGCAAATCAATTTCAGTTTTCTATTATCCCACAAAGTTTTCCAAAAAACAAGAGCTATAATATTTGCATATTTATTCGAAATTATTCATAATTATACAGCCAAATTGCATTTTATGCAAGCATTAATTAATTTTTATTAATATTATGCAAAAAACTGCTTGCATTTCCCTGCAGAATGACGTATATTATATGAGACAAACAACGAAAAACTTAGGAGGATATATAGAATGAGTAAAGAAAAAGTAGTTTTAGCCTATTCCGGTGGTCTTGATACTACCGCAATCATCCCTTGGTTAAAAGAAACATATAATTATGATGTAGTATGCTGCTGTGTTGACTGTGGACAGGGTGAGGAGCTTGACGGATTAGAAGAACGTGCCCTCTATTCCGGAGCTTCTAAGTTATATATTGAAGATATTACAGACGATTTCTGCGAAAACTATATCATGCCATGCGTACAGGCAGATGCCGTATATGAGAACAAATACCTTCTCGGAACTTCTATGGCCCGTCCGGGAATCGCAGCAAAGTTAGTTGAGATCGCACGTAAAGAGAATGCCGTTGCAATCTGTCACGGTGCTACCGGTAAAGGTAACGACCAGATTCGTTTTGAACTTGGTATCAAAGCATTAGCTCCTGACTTAAAAATCATCGCTCCGTGGCGTGATGACAAGTGGCAGATGGATTCCCGTGATGCAGAGATTGAATACTGTAAAGCACACGACATTCACCTTCCATTCTCTGTAGATAACAGCTACAGCCGTGACCGTAACTTATGGCATATCAGCCACGAAGGTCTTGAGCTTGAAGATCCTGCCTGCGAGCCAAACTATGAACATTTATTAGTATTAGGTGTTTCTCCGGAGAAAGCTCCGGACGAACCAGAATATCTTACCATGACATTTGAAGCCGGTGTTCCTAAAACTATCAATGGTGAAGAGATGAAAGTTGCCGATATTATTCGTAAATTGAACGAATTAGGCGGAAAACACGGTATCGGTATCGTTGACATCGTTGAAAACCGTGTCGTTGGTATGAAGTCCCGTGGTGTTTATGAGACTCCAGGTGGAACAATCCTTATGGAAGCTCACAGACAGTTAGAAGAACTTGTACTTGACCGTGACACTATGGCAGTAAAGAAAGATATGGGTAATAAGCTTGCTCAGGTTGTATACGAAGGAAAATGGTTCACACCACTTCGTGAGGCAATCCAGGCATTCGTAGAATCCACACAGAAATATGTAACTGGTGAAGTTAAATTCAAGCTTTACAAAGGTAATATCATCAAAGCCGGAACAACTTCTCCATATAGCCTCTACAGCGAGACACTCGCATCCTTTACAACAGGCGATCAGTACGATCATCATGATGCAGAAGGATTCATCACATTATTTGGACTTCCATTAAAAGTTCGTGCGATGAGAATGCAGGAATTAGAGAAAAACCACAGTAAGTAATAAATTCTGAGTTGCCGCAGGCAAAGAGACGCCCACTGAAAGGGATTGTCTAAGACAGACGACCCGTGGAAAAGGCCACTATAGAAAATGGACAAATAGTCACGGACGCACAAAATGCTCAGCCGCATTTTTGCTACTCCGATAGTCCATTTTCTATAGTGGCCTTTTTCACGGGTCTGTTTTCTGGCTAACTTTTTCAGTGGGCTGTATTCGGCTGGAGAATACCAGAATTTTCCACGAGAAGTACGGATTTCGGTATTTTATTTCTTCTTTTTATTCATAATCTTACAACAAATCCCCATGTTTCCCACAAAAATTCTGACTTTACAAGGTAGTCAAAACACAGATGGGATAATCCGATTTTTTGTTCGTCTATTTAGCTTCCACAATCAAGATTTATTACAATACTACCATGTTTAATATAATTAGTAGTACAAAGAATATAACTCCTATTACTGCAATCGCACAAAAAATGTTTACAACTGTACCTACAGTCTTCTTAGCTGTTGTGATATCTTTATAAATCATCGATAACTGTTTTTCATTTAAGTTTTTATCTCTCACATCTTCTATGTCAATATCTTTTACAAGTGTATCTAATGATATTTTAAAATAATCACTCAGCAAAACAAGTTTCTGAAAATCCGGATAGCTCTGTGCCAGTTCCCATTTTGATATTGTCTGCCTTGATACTCCTACTGCAGCTCCTAACTCTTCCTGGGATAACCCTCTTTCCTTTCTGAGTTTAATCAATTTTTCATTAAAGTTCATAAAATTCTCCTGTTATCTCTATTGTATTTGCTGTTATATCATAGCATATGCGATGCCTTACATACAAGCAACTACTGTTGGAATTGTGTCAACTGCAGATAACAATTCTAATTTGTCAGTGCAGCTGACTGGGTAAACAGACACCCCAAAGACTTTCCTATACTGCCAAAATGCCTAATTTTGCTCCAGCCATAGCACAGCCTACTGAAAATTTAGAAAAAAACAGAACCGTGAAAAGTCCACTATAGAAAATAGGATATGGGAGTAGCAAAAATGCGGCGAAGCATTTTGTGCGTCCGCAACGACTTTCCCAGTTTCTATAGTGGACTTTTCTACGGTTCGTCCGGCTTAGTTAACCCTTTTCAGCGGGTGTCTGTTTTCCTCGTCAACTCCGTTGACAATACAATTTATAAATTATTTTTCTCGATGTAGATATCTATATATTTCATCGCATCTCTTCCATGATCAGCTGTTAAAAATTCCATTCCCTG
>CAKREJ010000029.1 GCA_934317185.1 uncultured Anaerobutyricum sp.
GCTGCCACTCCAGATACGTGTCTATGAGATTTCAGGACCGCTCTTTTTTGGAGCCGCAGATGTAATTGAGCACATTGCTGTAAAAGATTTTATTACTTGTCTCGTTCTTCGTATGCGTGGTGTAACTGCTTTAGACAGTACCGCTATGAACGCATTGATCTATACGGCCAAAGCCTGCGAAAAGAGAGGCATCACTGTTGTATTTTCTCATGTCAATAAACAACCGATGAAGGTTGTGGATAAAGCAGGATTTATAGAACGCATCGGGAAAGAAAAGAAGTTCTGAAGATGCGGTGCTACGTAGTTCCTTGAGGAAGACAATGAAGTAAATCTTCAAAAAAAGATTGAAATCATTTATAATGGAGAAGGTAATATATTCAAAACCATGGATGCTATTATAAACGTGATATCGAATTTGGGTGAATCGAGAATTCGACCGGATGTTACATTACAGACCGTAAATGATAGTCCAGCCATTACTACTTCAAAGTTCCCAGATATGGAAAGGGTGCGAAAACAGTTATATCTTAGATGGAGAAAATAGTATGCGAGTTTTTGTTGATGCAGATGCCTGTCCGGTAGTAGGTATTATTGAAAAAGTTGCAAAAGAGTACAATGTTCCGGTGACGTTGTTGTGTGATACAAACCATGTGTTATTTTCTGACTACAGTGAGGTGATTGTAGTTGGAGCCGGAGCAGATGCAGTGGATTATAAATTGATCAGCATTTGCCATAAAGGTGATATTGTTGTATCGCAGGATTATGGAGTGGCAGCAATGGCACTTGGAAAAGGTGCATATGCGATTCATCAATCTGGGAAATGGTATACCAATGAGAATATTGACCAGATGCTTATGGAACGGCATTTGAACAAGAAAGCACGAAGGGCATCTGGAAAGAATCATTTAAAAGGGCCAAGAAAGCGAACATCAGAGGACGATGAGCGTTTCAGAGAATCTTTTGAGAAAATGATAGAAATAGCAGAAATTATGTAATCTAAAACACCAGTGGAAATTCTGGAAATATATCAGAATTTCCACTGGTGTTTTTTTATCCTGTTTATGCTAAGACCTTCCTTAATCATCATCTTAGATAGCTACTTGTGAATCGGACGCAGAAACCATACAGAAACGAGTAATGTCAGGGTATCTGTATTAGGAACAGAAAAAGTTTCAAAATAAATCAAAAAATATTGACGAAATCTACCAATCAGAGTCTTTTCATTGTATAATAATTTTATTGTGCAGAGTCAATTTCTGTTGTAATGATTGGTGGTAAATTAAATTATAGAAAGGAATAATATGCAGCCAAAAAAATTAAATCAAGTGAATCATATTTTAAAGAGAATCCGCTGGTTCTGTTTGAGTATGTTTGTATTATGCCTGACTTTGTCGGTTTGTGTTCCTGTAAATGTAGTAGCAGCAACAACAGATTTATCGGTAATGGATGATACAAATGCGGATAATGTTATGGCAGATATTGTATCAGATGATTCAACGCAGCAGGAAACAAAAAAATCGGAAACGCAGACAAAGGAACAGAAGACCATCCGTATCGGATCATTTGAGGATACCTTCGATTATATTGATAAAAACAGTGTCAGACGAGGATTTGGCTACGAACTCATGCAGGCTTTGGCAGGCTATACCGGATGGAAATTTGAGTATGTGAAATGTGACTGGTCCAACTGTTTTGATAAGCTTGAAAGTGGTGAGATTGATGTTATGGGCGATATCTCTTACACAGATGAACGTGCAAAAAAGATGCTTTTTTCGGAAGAACCGATGGGTGAGGAAAAATATATTCTTTATGCTGATTTATCAAATATGGATATTGGGATGTCTGATTTCAAGTTTATAGACGGGAAACGTGTAGGTGTGCTCTTAGGTACAGAACCTGAAATTATGTTGACAGAATGGGAAAATAAGAATGGCATACATACAGAACATATAAATGTGTATAATAATGAAGATGTCGAAAAGAAATTGGCGAATCATGAGATTGATTGTTTTGTATCTTTGGAGGAATCTATCTGGTCTGAACAGGGAATATCATCCGTTACCACCATTGGTAAATCGGGCATATACTTTGTGATAAATAAAGAACGAAACGATATCAAGAAGGAACTTGACTATGCTATGCGTCAGTTAGAGCAGGATAGTCCTTTCTTTAAGGCAGATCTGTATAAGAAGTATTTCACGCTTGATTATAATCAGAGTCTTACAGGAGTGGAAAAGTCGTGGCTGGAAGAACATGGTGGTATTCGGATAGGATTTTTGAATAATGATACGGCGGTATTTTCCATGGACGAAGAGACGGGAAAACTTACCGGTATGCTGGTGGAATATATTTCTTATGCCAAAGACTGTCTGGGGAATCAGACACTGGAATTTAATATACAGGCATATGATGATTATGACGAAATGCTTAAGGAATTACAGAATCAAGAAATTGACATGATTTTTTATGCCGGCAGAAATCCTGATTTTGCAGAAAAAAAAGGCTACACACTTACAAATACAGCCTGGACCTACAGCCTGATGGCGGTAACTGATGAGAAATATTTTAATGAGAATGATGCGTATACAGTAGCTGTGCCAAAGGAAAAAGAAGCCTTAAAACAGCATATTGCATTCAGTTATCCCAACTGGAAGCTGGTGGATTACGATTCACTTGCGGATGCGGCAGATATGGTCATTCATGAAAAAGCAGACTGCTTTCTCATGGGAACCAGTCAGGCGTTAAAATTTGATAACAATCAAGATTTCAAGAGTGTTCCGCTTACAAAAACAATGGAGGCATGCTTTGCAGTAAGCGGTGGGCAGGGAAGCCTTTTGTCGATACTGAATAAAACCTTGAAGGCCATGCCATCTGATATGCTTACAAGTGCACTTGCGATTTATGACAGTACGGCTGATAAGGTAACATTTTTAGATTTTGTAAAAGACAATATGCTAGTTGTGTTTTTTTCAGCAGGATTTTTTGCACTTATCATCATTGGCATTATCCTCTTACTTTTAAAAAAGGCAAGGAAAGCCGAAGCTGTCGCAAAGCTTGCGGCAAATGATACACAAAAGCTCAATGCTAAGCTGGAAGTCGCTCTGAAAAAAGCAGAGGATGCCAGTCTCGCAAAGACCCGTTTCCTTAACAATATGTCGCATGATATTCGTACTCCTATGAATGTAATTCTGGGATATGCACAGCTTATGGAGGATGAACTAAAAGAAAAAGAGCTGCCTGAAACTTCAGAACATTTGGAAAAACTGCAGCGGTCTGGAAACCTTCTTCTGTCAATCATAAATAATGTACTTGATATGGCTCGGATTGAGAGCGGAAGGATGGAGATTGATGAGAATTATGGCCGGATTGAAGAAATCCAGCAGTCTTTGTTTGTAGTATTTGATGATGAAGCAAAGAAAAAGAATATCGCATTTCATTACACGATGAATGTGGAGCATCGGCATGTACTGACCGATATTACTAAGGTAAAAGAAATATTTGTCAATATCATGAGTAATGCCATGAAATATACTCCATCCGGTGGTTCTGTTATGGTAAACGTAGATGAATTACCATGTGATGAGCCTGGGTATATGATAGTAAGGACCAGGGTGAGCGATACGGGAATCGGTATGAGCCAGGATTATCTGGCAAAGATTTTTGAGGCATTCACCCGGGAGCGGAACACCACGAAGAGCAAAATCACAGGAAGCGGACTTGGAATGGCAATAGTAAAGAAGTATGTTGAACTGCTTGGTGGAACAATAGATGTAGAGAGTGAGCTTGGAAAGGGCAGCACCTTTACAGTTACACTAAAACACAGGATAGCAGATGAAAGCTATTATGAAAAAAAACACGATGAAAATCATGGAACAGGCAGTGAAATCCTTGAAGGCAGGAATATCCTTTTAGCAGAGGACAATGATTTGAATGCGGAGATCGCAGAGGCAATACTTGAGCGTGCCGGTCTTAAAATAGAACGTGTGGAGGATGGCATTCAGTGTGTAAACCGAATAGAGAAGATGCCGGCGGGAACATATGATATGATTCTCATGGATATTCAGATGCCTAAAATGGATGGTTATAAAGCAACACAGGAAATCAGACACCTGCCAGATAAGGATAAAGCCTGCGTACCGATCATTGCAATGACGGCAAATGCTTTTGATGAGGACAAAAAGAAAGCATTAGAGGGTGGTATGGATGGATTCTTATCCAAACCAATAGTTATTGAGGAATTGATCCACACATTGCAGAATACTATGGAGAGGAAATAAAGAGATGTTTATTCGAAATCAGATCCTATAAGCTCAAGTAAAAAAGAGTCACAGTTATTGTGGCTCTTTTTTACTTCTATTCTTCCACCAGAAGAAAATCGCAAATATCGTGATCGGCAGTAAAATTTATTTATTATGGTTCAGTAGTGTTTTGATGTCTTCTTCTGGCGTGGTAATAGGTGCAATGTCATAATTCTCTACCAGAAAGTTCAGAATATTAGGAGACAGGAACGCCGGAAGAGAAGGACCAAGACGGATGTTTTTGATACCCAGATGCAGAAGCGTTAACAGGATGCAGACTGCCTTTTGTTCATACCAGGAGAGAACAAAGGAAAGAGGCAGTTCATTTACAGAACATCCAAATGCATCCGCAAGTGCTACAGCAACCTGGATTGCACCATAGGCATCATTACACTGACCCATATCCATCAGTCGTGGCAGACCACCAATTTCTCCCAGATCAAGGTCGTTGAATCGGAACTTGCCACAGGCCAGAGTGAGAACGATGCTATCAGAAGGTGTTTGTTTCACGAATTCTGTGTAATAGTTCCGGCCAGGTTTTGCACCATCACAGCCGGCAACCAGGAAGAAATGGCGGATTGCACCTGATTTTACAGCGTCCACTACAGTTCCTGCATGAGATAGGATGGCTGCATGACCAAAACCGGTTGTTACTTTTGTACCGCCATTGATACCAGAGAACTTCTGATCTTCTGTGTAACCACCCAGCTCCAGTGCTTTTTCGATAACTGGTGTGAAATCTTTCTTCTCATCAATATGAATAACGCCAGGGAAAGCAACGACTTCTGTTGTAAATACTCTGTCAGCATAGCTGTTTTTTGGAGGCATCAGACAGTTGGTAGTGTAAAGGACAGGAGCTGGAAGATAATCAAATTCTTTCTGCTGATTCTGCCATGCGGTTCCGAAATTCCCTTTCAGGTGTGAGAATTTTTTTAAGAGTGGATAGGCATGGGCAGGGAGCATTTCACCATGAGTATAGATGTTGATGCCTCTTCCCTCTGTCTGTTCAAGCAAAAGCTGCAGATCTTTCAGATCATGTCCGGTCACGACAATAAAAGGTCCTTTTTCTACTGTAAGTGTAACATCAGTTGGTTCTGGTGTTCCATAGGTTTCTGTATTGGCCTTATCAAGAAGTGCCATGCACTTCAGATTGATTTCTCCTACTTTGAGTAATGTAGGAAGCAGTCTTTCCACACTTTCTTCATAACCAATCTTAAACAGTGCTTCACGGAAGAACTGATTTACTTCAGTATCTTCATAATTTAGAACATTTGCATGATAGGCATAGGCAGCCATTCCACGTATGCCAAAGAGGATAAGGGACTTCAAAGAGCGGATATCTTCATCGGCATTCCACAATTGCTGCATATCGTATTCCTCTGTTCTGCCGCAGGGAGCCGGACAGTTGCTGCAGTTAGGAACCAGTCGTTCCTTTTCGGTTCTGACTTTTTGTATCATATTTTCGATGGCCGCATTGTCAAAACTTACATTTGTAACGGTAGTAAACAAACCTTCGATGATGATATGCCAGGTATTTTGGGATATCATTGTTGTGTCATCCATAGATCTTGCAAGACCGATCAATGCACCTGTCAGTTCATCCTGTAATTTTGCTGTATCTGCCTTTTTTCCGCAGACCCCTGTATTTCCTGTGCAGCCGGTACACCCGACTGTCTGTTCACACTGAAAACAAAACATTTATTGTATTCCTCCTTTTATTCCATAATTTTACCGTCAATACTTATCGTTACAACTTGCCACGGAATGAATTTTCCGCTATTTTGAAGAGCTTTTTTGGCTGCCATCTCAAGACCGCCGCAGCATGGAACTTCCATTCTTACAATCGTTACACTTTGAATATCGTTATTTTGAATTATCGCAGTCAGTTTCTCACTATAATCTACCTGATCTAATTTAGGACAGCCAATTAATGTTATCTTATTTCGGATAAAATCCTGATGGAAGTTTGCATAAGCGTAAGCAGTACAATCGGCTGCGATCAGAAGTTTGGCACCGTTAAAATATGGTGCACTGACAGGTGCCAGTTTGATCTGTACCGGCCAGTTCTGAAGTCTTGATACCTGGTCTGCGGTTGAAGCTGATTTTTTTGTTTCAGCGATTTCCTTTCGCTGAATCTGCATACTTTTAGATCCGGGACAGCCGACATGTGCAGCCATTGTCTGATTTTTTTCTAATATTTTTTTCTGAGCTTCTTTTACAGCTTTTTCATCGTATTCCGGTGCTTCTCGTTCTTCAAAGGAAATGGCTCCGGTAGGACATTCCGGAAGACAGTCGCCTAGTCCGTCACAAAAATGTTCTCTTACCAGTTCTGCTTTTCCATCAATGATATCAATGGCACCTTCGTGACAGGCTTTAGCACAGGCACCGCAGCCATTACATTTTTCTTTATCAATTCGAATAATCTTTCTTATCATTTTTATCCTCCGTCAGTAGCATTTAACTTTTGTTTCTATCAGGATTATAGTATTATAAATACAACTTGTATGTTTGATTTCCAACAGGAGGAATGATTTTTAAAAATTTTTTATTACAATGTAGAAAAATGTAGACATAATAAAAAATGAAATGCTATAATTAAAAAAACATTTTTGGGCAAAACAAACAGAAGTCTGCGATGTAAAGTTACAGGATTAGTAAGAGAGCAGAAGTCGCAGAAGAAGTATGCACTGTCTATTTGGCAGTGCTATTTTATTTAACACTTTATTTTATGAAGAATGCTTTGGCATTCTGGAAGAAAAATTGAGGAACTGGATATGAGAAAAAATCGAAAGAGTAACTCCCGTACCCGGGGAAAAAGAATCTGTATTGCTGCATTTCTTCTGGCCTGCAGTCTTATATTAGGAGGCTGTGGAGGAAAGAAAGAAAAAGCGGCTGACAGTGAATTGCCGGTGATTGTCATTGGAATGGATTATTTTGAACCGTACAGTTATCAGGCGAGTGATGGCAAGTATAAAGGTATCGATGTGGAACTTGCTAAGGAAGCATTTCGGCGGCTTGGATATCAGCCAAAGTTTGAGAAGATTGTCTGGGAAGATAAGGATGAACTTCTGACAGATGGAACAATAGATTGTCTGTGGAGCAGCTATTCCATGAATGGAAGAGAAGACAAATATCAATGGGCAGGACCGTACCTGTACAGTCGTCAGATGGTAGTTGTAAAGAATGAGAGCGAAATCCAGACAATTCAGGATTTGAAAGGAAAGCGGATTGCAGTTCAGGCAACCACAAAGGCTGAGGATCTTTTTCTTCATAATATTGAAGCGGATGTTCCTCAAATGGAACAGGTTAACTGCTTTTCTACGACAAATGAACTTTATGCTGCACTTAGAAAAAATTATGTAGATGCGGTTGCCGGACATGAAGCAATGCTTGGTAGTCTGGTACAGTCTGGTGAGGGTGCTTACCGTATGCTAAAGGAAAGTCTTTATAAATCAGAGCTTGGAGTAGCTTTTAAAAAAGGAATGCACGAGGAAGCTGCAGCAGAGCTTACAAAGACTCTCAAAAAAATGCAAGATGAGGGTATCACAGAAGAAATAGTTACAAAATACGGCTTGGATGCGGATGAGATTCTGCCGGGAGGAGAAAGTAAATGAGCAGACAGATAATAACGCCGATGCCGCAGATACAGAAAAAAGAGAGTAGTAAAAACACAGGGAAGAAAAAGAAGTTTGATAAAAATGCATACTTACTGGCGTTTATCCTGTTTTTTTTCGGAATTTTGCTATTTTTTCTGCTGACAGCGAGTGATAATAAAAAACTGAACAGTACGTTGAATGAGACATTTGACTTTGTAAAAAAACGAATTGAAAGATATGAGATTTATAATACCAATGATCAGGTGAAGAGTCTGGTACGTCTTATGGACAAGACGACAGAATTAAGCCGGGTCATCGCACAGGAAGGCAATCTTAGTGAGAAGATGCTGGATAAATATGCAAACGAACAGCGGCTGACAGGAATTCTTGTGCTGGATCGGAATCAGAAAGTGATAGAACAAACTACAAAAGATGGAGATGCTATGCCGCTGTGGCAGAAACTGATCGAAAGTGATTATGTATGTAATATTGCAGAGCATCCGGAAAAGACTTATACGACCCGTCTGAGAAATAAAGGAAAGATTTATGATTTTGCGGCGGTGGCAAGACAGGACGCGGCAGGAATCCTGATCGCATATGTGCAGAAAGAGGAAGTAAATGAGATTAACGGAGACCTGACAATGGCATCATTATTTTCAAATTTTCCTTTTGAGATGAATGGCTGTGTTGTAATTTGTGATGCTAACAAGGTTGTGAGCACGAATCAACAGGAGCTTACTTCCCAGTCTGTAGAAGAAGCAAAGTCTTTGTACAAAAATGAATTTAAGACCGGGAGAAATGGAATCGTCTATCTTCATTCAAAGAGTGGAAAATGGTATGGGCGACAGGAAAAGATAAAAGATTATGATGCATATATCTTTTTCCCAAGACATCAGGTTTATATTACAAGAAATATTGTATGTGTGATCTATGTGCTGCTTGCACTGCTTCTTTTCTTACTTTACCGGGTGAGCAGGAACAGAACAGAGAAGAGAAGTATTCTTCAGGATCAGAAAAGACTTCGTATGATCAATGCACTTGGTCATGCCTATTCTTCTATTTCTCTTGTGAACATAGAAACAGAGAATATAGAAATCATAAAATCTTCAGGTGACATGAAGCCAGATCAGAGCGGAGGGATGCTTTCCAGAGAGCATTTGGAAGAAGTGATACAGCAGGTTATTGCAGAACCTTTTCAAAAGGCATATTGGGAATTTGTCGATATGAGTACAGTGGCAAAGCGTCTGGAAGAACGTGAGACGCTGAGTTTTACGGTTCAGACAGTGGATGAAAGATGGATGACGATAATTATTGTGCCACAGGGATATGATAAAGACGGGAAGCTGTGTGCAGTTCTGGTTGCGAACCGTGATGTGACAGAAGAAAAAGAACGTGAAATAGAGCAGGATAAGAATCTGAGAAATGCACTTGCGGCTGCGGAACATGCGAATAAAGCAAAGACAGCATTTTTGAACAATATGTCTCATGATATCCGCACGCCGATGAATGCCATCATTGGCTTTACTGCACTTGCAACAACACATATTGGCAGTACAGAGCTTGTTCTGGAGTATCTGAAAAAAATCCAGACATCCGGCCAGCATCTGCTCAGTCTGATTAATGATGTGCTGGATATGAGCAGAATTGAGAGTGGTTCTGTCCGGATTGAATATACAGCAGTACATCTGCCAGATGTATTGCATGACTTAAGAACTATCATTCAGGGTTCTGTACATTCTAAGCAGCAGGACCTTTATATTGATACACAGGATGTACTCCATGAAGATATTATTACGGATAAGCTTCGTCTTACGCAGGTACTTCTGAATATTATCAGTAATGCTGTGAAGTACACACCGGTCGGTGGTATGGTCAATATTCGTGTTTCGGAGAAACCGTGCAGAAGAGAGGGATATACAACGTTAATCTTCAGTGTGAAGGATAACGGAATCGGGATGTCTCCGGAGTTTTGTAAGCAGGTGTTTGACTCATTTTCAAGAGAGTATACTGTTACGGAGAATGGAATCGGAGGAACCGGTCTTGGGATGGCGATTACGAAAAATATCGTGGATATGATGGGAGGTACGATCGAGGTTGAAAGTGAAGCTGGAAAAGGAACAGAGTTTACAGTCGTACTTGAATGTGAAACATCAGGGATGACAGTGAAACGGGAACCTATTCCGGAGCTTAAGGGTGCCAGAGCACTTGTGGTAGATGATGATGCAGAAACCTGCATGAGTGTAAGTAAGATGCTGCGTGAGATCGAGATGACAGCAGACTGGACTACCTCCGGAAAAGAAGCGGTACTTCGGGTAAAAGAAGCTTATGAACAGAATCGGGAATTTAAAGTATATATTATTGACTGGCTGATGCCGGATATGAATGGAATCGAGACAGTAAGAAGAATCCGTATGGTAGTCGGACCGGAGAGTCCAATTATTATCCTGACGGCTTATGACTGGTCAGATATTGAACAGGAGGCAAGAGAAGCGGGAGTTACTGCCTTTGTGTCAAAACCTCTGTTCCTTTCAGAGCTGAGAGAAGTTTTAATGAGTCCGGAGCAAAGAGCATTCATCAGGAATGAAAATCAGAAGCTTCAGGTAGAGGGTCAGAGAAGTTATGAAGGGAAGAAGGTTCTTCTTGTAGAGGATAATGAGCTGAATCGTGAGATCGCAACAGCAATCATGGAGGAAATCGGTCTGGATGTGGATAGTGCAGAGGATGGTACAGATGCTGTGAACATCATGTCATCTGCAAGTGGCAGCAAATATGATCTGATTTTTATGGATATTCAGATGCCAAAGATGGATGGATATACTGCGACCCGGGAGATACGTACATTGAATAAACCGAAATGTGCGAATATACCGATTATTGCGATGACTGCAAATGCTTTTGAGGAAGACCGTAAAAAGGCAATCAAGGCAGGTATGAATGGTCATATTGCAAAACCAATCAGCAAAGATGTAATTCTGGAGAATCTGGATCAGATTTTCGGCAGATAAAATTAAGAGGAGAAAAAAGTATGAAAATCAGAAAAATACGAAGGGTATGTCTTATGATGCTCTTTATAGCAGCAACAGGACTTGTGGGATGTGGGAAAAAGGATGTAACCTCAAAGAAACATGAACCGATTACCTTCATGGCTCCTTATATGGAGGTAGACAGCTTTATAGAAGAAGTACATAAAACATATCCGGAGGTTAATCTTAAAGTAATTCCGTACAGTGGGGCAAATACAACGATGTACCTGAATACGATACTTGAGGAAAATGATCTGCCGGATATCTGTACACTCACTCTCTATGATCCGGAACAGCAAGACCTCAGTGACAGGATGCTTGATCTTTCTGAGTATGCTTTTACGGATAATTATGTAGAGTCCCGGCTGAAGGAAGTATCAGATGATGGAGCAATTTATATGCTTCCGTCTGCGTATAACTGTTTTGGTATTACTTATAATAAAACATTATTAGAAAAACACGGATGGACACTTCCACAGTCTTTCGAGGAACTTAAACAGCTTGCGAAAAAGGCAAAGAAAGCAGGGGTTCGGTTATGTCTGCCGGAAATTCAGTATCCGGGGTATGGTTTTCAGTATTTATGCAATATTGCAGATACAGGATTTTTAAGCTCTTTGGATGGAAGACAGTGGCAGAAGGATTATCTGTCAGGGAAAGCAAATGTCAGTACTACAAAGGGCATGATGGACAGCATGGAATATATCGAGAAATGGAAAGACATCGGTATGCTTGACGGCAGCAACAGTGATCTGATCGATGATGCAGTAACAAGAGAGGATTTCATTAAGGGAAATACGCTGTTCATGCTTGGCTCCCAGAATGGTATCACAGACTCTGATGCTACAACAGATGAATTCGGACTGATGCCATATCTGTCAGAAGATGGAAGTAAGAATATCTACATATTATCTGTAGGTCGTTATTATGGACTGAATAAAAAGCTGGAGAACGATTCACAGAAGCTTGAAGATGCATTAAAGGTAATGGAAGTGCTGTCTACGGTGGAGGGAACCTCTTCCCTTTACCCGGAGACATCATTAAAAGCAAGCCTTCTGCCATTCAAGGATGCAAAGACGGATGATACCTATTACGGTGATATTGCAGATGCGATCAATGCAGGAAATACGGCACCGCTTATTTACACGGGATGGGAAAATACACTTGTTACTACAGGAACAAAGATGCTGGAGTATATGCAGGGTAAAGCAAAGATAGAAGATGTTGTAAAGCAGCTTGATGATGATCAGGACAGGGTGGTAAATAATAAACCGGAAGTCATTACTACGACAACGGAAGATATTTCACAGAAAAACTGTGCGAAACTGGTGGGAAGATGTTTTGCCGAGGCAACGAACAGCGATCTGGCTCTTGTTTCTCTCGGAAAATGGATCAGTGGAAATGGATTGGAGCAGAACAATGACGGTGTGAGTGGAAAATTATATACAAAAGATATTACTGTTGACGATCTAAGTACCATTATTCCGACAGGCTGGTCCAGAACGATTCAAACTGTCAGATTAACAGGAAAACAGATTAAAGATTTATACAAAGAGGGGTATGATGCAGTTGGTACAGGAAATAATTATTCTTATGTATTGGTAAGTCCGGTCAAGCTGGAAGAAGATAAGACCTATCAGGTGGCTATTTCCGGAATCAGTGAAAAACTGGCATCAGAAACGGAAGTGACAGACAGTGGTATTGTGGGTATAGATGCTGCAAAAGAGTTTTTTGGAAAGTTTAAGACATTAAGTGAAGCAGACGCTGAGTGGAAATAATCGGAGGAGAAGAATGCAGAAGACAAATAGTTACCGGAACTTAATATTGGGCTGTTGTATGACTGGTATAGTGATGCTTCTTGCATTCTTTTTTCTGTATCGGACTTATATCCAGGATATTATTTATGAGGAACGATTAAACCAGATGGAAGAAGTCACCCGTCAGATGTTTCAAAATCTGGAGGATGTGATTGATTCCCACTGGAACCGGGTAACGGAAGAATGTAATTATCTAAGAGATGCAAACGTACAAACTACAGATGAACTCTGTAAACATATGAAAAAGAAGTATGAATTATCAGCGTACGCAGAGCAGAAGATTACATTGATGGCAGTAGATTCAGAAGGTGGATATTATACAGAATCCGGAAAAAGGGGACTTTTTCGTGACCTCGATTATTTTGAAGACAGTCCTGAAAAGATTAGTTTCGTTTTTGATTCTATGACAGATAACCAGTCAGAGATGGTATTTCTTAAACGTCTGTCAAAACCGATGCAGCTTCAAAATGGAGAGCAGACGACTACGATTCGTTATTTTGGAATTGCTCAGGATATGGAACAATTGAATCCTTATTTTAATTGTGATGCATATAACAGGAATAATAGTGTGTATGTTCTGGATGATAGTGGATTCAAATTGTTCAACAGTAATAAAGTGGAACTGATCAAGGGACATAATGTATTTTCTGTTTTGCAGAAGATGAAATATCTTCATAATTCTTCTTTTGCAAAAACAAAGACAGAACTGGAAGAAAAAGGTTATAGTTATTCTAATGCAGTGCTGGATGGAACAGAATATTATTATGGATTAAGAAGAATGGATAATGCCGAGTGGACCCTTATCTTTCTGGTTCCGGCAGAGTATGTTGCTACGAATACATTAAAACTTGTCAATTTTATTACGGTATTTATTGTTATATTTACAGTTATCGTATCTGCCTGTGTAATGATGGGGATTTCCTTTGTTATGCGTAGAAACCAGAAGAAAGCAATTCTTGTGGAAAGAGAAAATAATATCAAATTGGAAAATGTGAATACAGAACTGCGGCAGGCGAACCAGGCGGCAGAAGAGGCTTTTCAGGTGGCACAGGAAGCGAACAGATCAAAGAGCAACTTCCTTGCGAATATGTCACATGATATTCGTACACCGATGAATGCGATCATTGGTATTACGGCATTGATCAGGCATGATGCAGGCGATAAAGCGAAAGTAATAGAGTATGCAGATAAAATAGATACTTCCTCACAACATTTGTTAGGAATCATCAACGATGTTTTGGATATGAGCAAGATTGAGGCAGGAAAAACCATTTTTAAGTACACTGATTTTTCTATTTTGGACTTTATGCAGGAGCTTAGTATGATATTTCAACCACAAATAGACGAAAAAAGCCAGACAATCACCTTTACAAAAGAAAATATTCAGCACGAGTGGGTGAATGGTGACCGGATACATCTGATGCAGATTTTCAGTAACCTGCTTTCTAATGCAGTGAAGTACACACAGGAAGGTGGAGAAATTCAGCTTCTGGCAGAGGAATGTGAATCAAATTCCTCTGTTTATGCAAAGTATCGCTTCTTAGTCAGTGATAACGGTATGGGAATGTCAGCCGATTTCAAAGATACGATCTTTGATGCATTTACCCGTGCGGAAAATTCTCTTACAAATAAAATACAGGGAACCGGTCTTGGCATGGCTATCACCAGAAACCTGGTTGAAGCGATGGGAGGTACGATTGATGTGGAGAGTGAGCCGGGACAGGGGAGCTGTTTTGAGATTCTTATGGATTTTAAAATCGCAGAAGACCAGTCGATTTCTTTGGCATCGCAGGTAGAAAAAGAGAAGCCGGATGGCAATATCTTAAGAGGAATGCGGTTCCTTTGTGCTGAGGATAATGAGCTGAATGCAGAAATCCTTATGGAACTGTTAAAGATTGAGGGAGCAGAGTGTACCATCTGTGAAAACGGCGAAAAAATTCTTAATACGTTTGAACAGTCTGCTCCGGGGGATTATGACATGATCTTGATGGATGTGCAGATGCCTGTCATGAACGGCTATGAGGCAACAAAAGCAATCCGCAGAAGTGCACATGAACTGGCAAAGACGATTCCGATCATTGCCATGACCGCCAATGCGTTCTCAGAGGATATTCAGCATTCTCTGGCAGCCGGTATGACTGCACATATTTCAAAACCAGTTGAGATGAGGGTGCTTAAAAAGACGGTAAGAAACATAAAATCTGGCGGGGGGGGGTACCGAAACGCAGAGCATTGAACCGTAGGTAGTAGAAAGTTTTTTTGTTGACGAATATGTTTGGATAAGGATATAATCTGAATAGATAATTAGACCTGTCAGATGGGATGAATACTCATCTGGCAAAACCCACAGAAATCGAAAAAGTAAAGAGAATTTTATGCGAAAGAATGGGGAGATAAACACATGAGAAGAGAGAAACATTACCTGGCGATATTAGTATCATGTATACTTGTAGTCGCAGCCGTTTTATCTGGATGTGGACAGTCTAAAAAAGAAGTATCCCAAAAAGATAATCATCTTACCGTTTATCTGTGGGAAAATCGTTTAATGAAAAATATTGCTCCATATATCCAGAAGCAGTTTCCGGATCAGGATATTGAGTTTATTACCGGCAATAATGATACCGATTTGTACAGCTATTTTGAAGAACATGGGGAACTGCCGGATATCATAACGGTACGTCGGTTTTCAGGAGCAGATGCACAGGATCTACAGCCTTATCTTATGGATTTTTGTTCATATGATGTTGTCTCTAAGTATTATTCCTATGCATTGCAGTATTATAAAAATTCAGA
>CAKREJ010000030.1 GCA_934317185.1 uncultured Anaerobutyricum sp.
TTCATACGCAGCGACTACTGGCACATTTTACTAGTATTTATTTTTTATTTTTCGTCCGTGATTCAAACAAATTAGTATTTATTTTCTTTTATTGTTCCTCCTCCGACTACATGATCTTGTCTGTAAAGTACCACTGCCTGACCTTTTGTAATAGCTCGCTGTGGTTCTAAAAAATGAATTGCTACTGTTCCATCTGAATTTTTTCTGGCTGTTGCTTCTTTTTCAACCTGATGATATCGAATTCTTGCTTTTATCACTTCATCTTCTGCTAACTCTTCTATCCAGTTAAAATCAGAAGCGATCAGATCCGCTTTAAATAAATCTTCATTACTTCCCAGAATCACTTTATTCTCTTGTGGACATATTTCCGTTACATAATATGGTTTCGGTGCAGAAATTCCAAGTCCTTTTCTCTGCCCGATCGTATAACCATAATATCCCTTATGTTGTCCGACTACCTCACCTTCCTGATTCACAAAATCACCAGGCTCACTTTTCTTTCCTGTTGTCTTTTCAATAAAAGACACATAATCTCCATCTGGAATAAAACAAATATCCTGACTGTCATGTTTATGTGCATTAAAAAATCCCTGTTCTTCTGCAATCTTTCTAATTTCTGCTTTACTGTAATCTCCCAATGGAAAACAGGTATGTGCAAGCTGTTCCTGCGTAAGAGAATAAAGAACATAGCTTTGATCCTTTGTCTCATCTACACCTTTTAACAAATGATACCCCTGCTCATCCTGCGTGATCTTTGCATAATGCCCTGTTACAATAACATCACAATGCAGTACTTTCGCCCTTTTATAAAGATGCTCAAATTTTAAATGACGATTACATTCAATACAAGGATTCGGAGTCATTCCCTTCTGATAACAGGAAATAAAATTATCAATTACCTTTTCCTTAAAGTCATCTTTAAAATTAAACACATAATACGGAATTCCAAGCTTAACACACACACTTCTTGCATCTTCTATATCACTTAAAGAACAGCAGGTTTTTTCCCTTTCCATTCCTATATCTTCATTATCATATAGCTTCATCGTTACACCGATACAATCATACCCTGCTTTCTTCATAAGATAAGCTGCCACAGATGAATCAACTCCGCCACTCATAGCAATCAATGCTTTCTTTGCCATACAGTACCTCCTATTTCATTTACTATTTATCAGAAAATCTTCTATATATAAATTCCTAAACGCTATTATGATAACATTCTCCTATTTGAAAGTAAAGATATTCTAATTGACAAATACTCTCATTGCTTCTATAATCATTACGGCATATTTTGAATTATTTTATCTTAATTCATGCATTTTACAAAGTTATCCTCATTTTATTCTAAAAATAAAGTGGATATCCACATAAATTTTGAAAACATCGTGGATAAAACTTGTAAGTTCCATATTTATATTTAAAGTATACCCGATATGCAGTAAAAATATATTATGCGTTGCATGATGCATATTTTTCAACAAGGATGCCGAGGCATTCTTGAACAATAGATAGAAAGAAGGTTTTCCATTGAATAAAAAAGTCCAGATTTCAGAATCCATTGAACTTGGTATCCTTCTCGCCTTATCCGGTGGCTTTATGGATGCCTATTCTTACATCGGAAGGGGAGAAGTTTTTGCCAATGCCCAAACAGGCAATATGCTTCTTCTTGGTGTACATCTTTCTGAAGGGAATATTCCTGCCGCTGTCCGTTATCTATGTCCTGTACTTGCTTTTACTTTCGGAATCGCATTAGCGGAAATTGTTCGAAATTCAAGTATCGGCAGACACCTGCATTGGAGACAGATTTCCGTTATTGTTGAAGCAATTATTCTGGCTATCGTAAGCTTTTTTCCACAAAGTCATAATCTTCTTGCAAACAGCTTAACTTCCCTTGCCTGTGGCATTCAGGTAGAAAGTTTTCGAAAAATTCATGGAAATGGTATCGCCACAACAATGTGTATCGGAAATCTTCGAAGTGGCACACAAAACATTTACACTTTCTTTCAAACAAAGAAAAAAGAAACTCTTGAAAAAGGTCTTCTCTACTACGGAATTATTCTCTGCTTTATTTGCGGAGCAATCATCGGAAATCAATGTATTAAATACTTTCATGAACGTGCCATCCTTGTATCTTCTGCCCTTCTCTTACTTGCATTCATAATGATGTTTATAACACGAGACGAAGAGTAAGATACGAATTTGCCTGAGGAACGGACGAAAAATAAAAAAGAATATACCAGCATCTGTGCCAGTAGTCGCTGCGTGTTGAATGCTTGCTTATAGGCTCGCATTCAATACTGGCTCCGAGGTCACATCTGCTGGTATATTCTTTTTTATTTCCTCAGTTCGTCCGTTTCTAAAGAATTAGTATTTAAGTATTTTTTCAAATACCTTCCGGTATAGGATTCTGGTTTTGCTGCGACTTCTTCCGGGGTTCCGCAGGTTACCATCGTTCCACCGCCTTCGCCGCCTTCCGGTCCCATATCTATGATGTAGTCGGCTGTTTTGATCACTTCTAAATTATGCTCAATGACAACAACCGTATTCCCGCCTTCTGTTAAACGCTGCAAAATGTCTACTAATTTATGAACATCTGCAAAGTGCAGTCCTGTTGTTGGCTCATCTAAGACATAAATTGTCTTTCCTGTACTCTGACGACTTAATTCTGTTGCAAGCTTTACACGCTGTGCTTCTCCACCGGAGAGAGTTGTTGATGGTTGTCCTAACTTAATATAGGAGAGTCCTACATCTCGTAATGTTTCTATCTTTCTTCGAATGGATGGTACACTTTCAAAAAATTCGCAAGCTTCATCAACATTCATATCTAATACTTCAAAAATATTCTTACCTTTATATTTAACTTCCAATGTTTCCCTGTTATAACGCTTTCCGTGACAAACTTCACACGGAACATATACATCCGGCAAAAACTGCATTTCAATCTTTAAGATACCATCACCTGCACAGGCTTCACAACGACCACCCTTTTTATTGAAACTGAAACGTCCTTTATCATATCCTCTTGCTTTGGCATCTTTTGTCATGGCAAATAGTTCACGAATATGATCAAACACACCGGTATAGGTTGCCGGATTGGAGCGAGGAGTACGTCCGATCGGAGACTGATCGATATTGATAATCTTATCTAACTGCTCTGTTCCTTCAATATCTTTATGTTTCCCCGGCTTAATCCTGGCCCGGTTTAACACACATGCAAGCTTCTTATAGAGAATCTCATTAACAAGAGAACTCTTTCCGGAGCCGGAGACTCCAGTGACACAGGTAAATACTCCTAATGGAAACTTCACATTAATATTCTTTAAATTATTTTCCTGTGCACCTTTTATAGTAAGGTAGCCTTGTGGCTGTCTGCGTACTTCCGGAACCGGAATCTTCCTTTTTCCGCTAAGGTAGGCACCGGTAATCGAGTTTGGGTTATCCATCAGCTCCTGTGCTGTTCCGACTGCAACAACTTCTCCCCCATTCTCACCAGCCAAAGGACCGATATCCACAATGCAATCTGCTTCTCGCATCGTATCCTCGTCGTGTTCTACGACAATAAGAGAATTCCCTAAATCACGTAATCTCTTTAATGCTGAAATAAGTTTATCATTATCTCTTTGATGAAGCCCTATACTCGGTTCATCAAGAATATATGCCACACCGACAAGTCCTGAACCAATCTGAGTTGCAAGACGAATTCGCTGTGCCTCTCCTCCAGAAAGCGTTCCTGTAGGCTGAGAGAGACTTAAATAATCAAGGCCAACATCATTCAAAAATCCGATTCGTCCACGAATTTCTCTTAATACCTGCTTTCCGATGAGCTGCTGTCTTTCAGTAAGCCGAATCTCATTAAAATAAGAAATTAAACGCTTTACAGAAAGCCTGGTAAGCTCAGAAATATTATATTCTCCTACCGTTACTGCTAAAGATTCCGGCTTCAAACGTTGTCCATGACAGCTATCACATGGTGTTACCGTCATAAAGTTCTCATACTCTGCTCTTTGACGCTCCGAATGATTCTCCCGGTATCGACGCTGAACATTGCGGATCAGTCCTTCAAAAGCAACATCATATATACCTTCTCCACGCTTTCCTTTATAATATACCTTTACTTCGTGACCATTCGTTCCATGAATGATAACATCCTGTGCTTCCTGGCTCAAATCACAAAATGGAGTATTTAAATCAAAATGATATTCTTTTGCCAATGCATCAAGAATCGCTCTCGTGTAGCTCTTAGCATCTGTGCAGGACTGCCATCCCATCACAGTGATCGCTCCATCTGCAATACTCATCTTCTTATCCGGAATCATGAGATCAATGTCAAATTCCATCTTAAATCCAAGTCCGTGGCAAACCGGACAGGCACCAAACGGATTATTGAAAGAAAAACTTCTCGGTTCAATCTCATCAATACTGATTCCACAGTCCGGACAGGAAAAACTCTGACTGAAATTCATCTGCTCTTTCCCAACAACATCAACAAGAAGAATTCCTCCTGTAAGCTTCATTACTGTTTCGATCGAATCTGTCAGACGATTCTCGATTCCTTCCTTTATTATAAGACGGTCTACGATAATCTCAATGTTATGCTTCTTATTCTTCTCTAACTGAATCTCTTCTGACAAATCATAAAGATTCCCATCAATACGCACACGAACATAACCGCTCTTTTTCGCATCCTTTAAAATCTTTACATGCTCTCCCTTTCTTCCACGTACGATCGGTGCAAGAAGCTGTATCTTTGTTCTTTCCGGAAGCTTCATCAAAATATCTACGATCTGATCTGCTGTCTGCTTGGAAATGACCTTCCCACACTTTGGACAATGCACAATTCCAACTCTCGCATAAAGAAGTCTCAGATAATCATAAATTTCAGTTACCGTACCAACTGTAGAACGGGGATTCCGATTCGTAGACTTCTGATCAATAGAAATCGCAGGGGACAATCCCTGAATATCATCCACATCCGGCTTCTCCATCTGTCCTAAGAACTGTCTTGCATAAGAAGAAAGGGACTCCATATATCGCCGCTGTCCTTCCGCATAAATCGTATCAAATGCCAGAGAAGACTTACCGGAGCCTGAAAGTCCTGTAAGTACCACGAATTCATTCCGTGGTATATCTATATTAATATTCTTGAGGTTATGCTCCCGTGCCCCCCGAATACGAATGTACTCCTTCTTTTCACTCATCCTCTTTATCCTTTCCTATCATCAGATATATCTCTTTATCAAATGCTTCTCCCTTAAAAACAAGGATCTATTAATCATCATAATCCCGCAATGCGATCTTGTATTTCTTCAGTTCATCTCGAAGCTCTGCCGCCTCTTCAAAATTCAGCTCTGCTGCCGCCCTATTCATCTTCTTCGTGAGCTTTGCTATCATCTCCGTAAGTTCTTTGCGGTTCATAGATTCCCTGTCTTTCTTTAAAGTATTCCCTTTTGTCTTTCCATCAATGCCATCCATATCACCACTGTCATTCGTAATCGAGATAACATCACGGACTGCCTTCTGTATTGTTGTCGGAGTAATACCATGCTCTTCATTATATGCCATCTGAATCTCCCGACGGCGCTGTGTCTCTGTAATTGCCGCACGCATAGAATCCGTTATCGTATCCCCATACATAATAACGTGACCTTCTGCATTTCTGGCGGCACGACCGATCGTCTGTACAAGAGAAGTTTCCGAACGTAAAAATCCTTCTTTATCTGCATCAAGAATCGCAATAAGTGTCACCTCCGGAATATCAAGTCCCTCTCTTAACAGGTTAATTCCTACAAGAACATCAAATACATCCATTCGCAAATCTCGTACAATCTCAATTCGCTCTAATGTATCAATATCGGAATGCAAATACTTAACACGAATATCTAACTCCTTCATATAGGAAGTCAGATCTTCTGCCATCCGCTTCGTCAAAGTAGTCACTAAAACCTTATGCTTCTTCTCTACTTCTTTATTAATCTCACTGATCAGATCATCAATCTGTCCCTCCACCGGACGAACATCGATCGGTGGGTCAAGAAGACCGGTCGGACGGATAATCTGCTCCGCACGAAGCATCTCATGCTCCCCTTCGTAAACATTAGGTGTTGCGGAAACAAATAACATCTGATCGATTCTTTCCTCAAATTCATCAAAATTAAGCGGACGGTTATCAAGAGCAGAGGGCAGACGGAATCCAAAGTCAACTAACGTCTGCTTTCTTGAACGGTCCCCGGCATACATCCCTCTTACCTGAGGAATCGTGATATGAGACTCATCCACGATCATAAGGAAGTCATCGCCAAAGAAATCAATGAGTGTATATGGTGCCTTCCCCGGCTCTAAGCCGGTAAGATGTCTGGAATAGTTCTCGATTCCGGAACAAAAACCCGTCTCCTTCAACATCTCCATATCAAAGTTCGTCCGCTCGGAAATCCGCTGTGCCTCCAAAAGCTGGTCATTCTCCTTAAAATACTCCACTCTTTCATCTAGTTCTTCCTTAATCGTCTTCACTGCACGTTCGATCTGCTCCTGTGGCACAACATAATGAGAAGCTGGGAAAATAGCCGCAAAATTAAGACTTGCCTTAATCTCACCTGTCAGTACATCTACCTGCATGATCCGATCAATCTCATCTCCAAAAAATTCGATATGAATCGCATCCTCAAAAGTGGAAACCGGCACAACCTCCAGAACATCTCCCCGTACTCTAAAGCTCCCCCTCTTAAAATCAAGCTCATTACGCACATACTGAATATCAATCAGTCGACGGATTACTTCATCTCTGTCAATCTCCATCCCCGGACGCAGTGAGATCATCATCTTCGCATAATCATTCTTACTACCAATTCCATAAATACAGGAAACCGATGAAACAACAATAACATCCTTTCTCTCAATCAAAGCTGCTGTCGCACTATGACGCAGCTTATCTATCTCATCATTAATCGAAGAATCCTTCTCTATATACGTATCTGTAGAAGGAACATAGGCTTCCGGCTGATAATAATCATAATAGGAGACAAAATACTCCACAGCATTATGCGGAAAAAAAGCCTTGAACTCACTGTAAAGCTGTGCTGCCAGCGTCTTATTATGTGCCAGGATCAGCGTCGGTTTATTCAACTGTGCAATGACGTTCGCCATAGTAAAAGTCTTACCGGAACCGGTAACACCAAGTAAAGTCTCAAACTGATTCCCTTCTTTAAAACCTTGTACCAGCTGTTCAATAGCCTGCGGCTGATCGCCGGTTGGTGCAAACTCAGACACTAATTCAAAATGATCCATGAAGCATCTTCCTCCCTCTTCATCGTAGTATGCTTCCGATTATATCAAATATTCGAACAAATGTACATACCAAATCCAAATATTTGTTCTGATTTTATTTCTCAGATTGAATAAATGACGTTTTTATGCCATTTTGCTCAAAGAAGCTTTCTTTTATTAACAATTAAAATCTCATCTCACCAAATAACTTTCTTTTGCAAAAAAGGGGATCGTACCAAAAAGTACAATCCCTTTTCCATTATGCTTTCACTTGAATATGCGAAAATTATCTGTCTGCTTCATCTGTCACAGTATGACTAACTTTTATTCACTTTTCTTTCTTTTTACTACAAGGAAAATAATTACAACCGCTGCCACAGCTCCAATTGCAATCCATGTTAAAATAGGTGTTGTATCGCCTGTCTTACTGTTTGATGACTTCTTCTTATGTTTGTTCGGCTTCTTCGTCTCCCCTTCTGTTGAAGTCGTTTCCTCTTCGGTTGAAGTCGTCTCTTCTTCTTCTTCAGAATCTTTTTCTTTATTTGTAAGGGTAATACTTCCCGCTTTCTTATCCATCGACAGTTCTACTTTACCTTCTCCACTGATTGTATACTCAAACTCATCCGGATCTATCGTATTCCCTTCTGAATCAGTCTCCTCAATGTAAATTGTTGATTTAGTACCATCCTGATTAATTGGAATAGATACGCTTACTGTGCCGTTTTGTTTTAACTGAACCGTCTGAATAAGTTCATTGACCACATCGTCTCCTGAACCGGTCTGGTTATAAATAGAAGCATAGAATGTATCATTCGTTGTTGTGCTCTGTCCATTCTGATCAAGTACCTTCTTTTCAATAGACAGATCAGCTACAACTAAGAATTTATCCGGAACTTTAGGAAAGACATTGGCGATATTCATCTTTTTCTGAGGATGTCCCTGTAATTCTACTTTGTTGTCAGACGATGACGTATTTTCTCCATCTCCTACGACACATTTATAAACATGGTCATAACTGTCTGTGTGCGTTTTATCCATCGCATAAGGCGTTCCATTTTCATCTGTTTCAAACAGATAATATGTTCCATCCGGAAGATTATCATACTTTACAGTAGCACTGGTTGTTCCGCTAAAATCAATTTTTTTGAGATAATCCTTACCATATGGAATCGTTCCCTCAGAATCACAGAACAATCCAACATAATATCTTGCTCCCGGTACCGTTTCTCCATTTTCCTCATAGGAATCCGGTGCCTGTAAATGATAAAACTGTCCGGTCTTTGCATCCATATACATCAGATATTTTGTAACCTCTAAAGACCCCTGCTGATTGCTTACACCTTTGGTATAAGTTTCTACATCATAAATCCAGTTCTGTCCATCTTCCATATATGGTATTGCCACTAAAAATGGAGAAAATGTTCCATACTGAGCACCATCGGCCTCTTCTACCAAATACATTCCCTGTGCAAGATCTTTAAAACTGACCTTACCGTTACTGTCTGTTTTTTTAGTCGTTGCCGTAATTCCAGACTTTGCAATTACAGCAGACAGCTTCTTGGCTGAGTTCAGGTTTTTCTCACTTGTTGTAATATCGTTCACATCTACCCCTGTAGACTTCAATGTTCCCGCAATATCAAAAGAAACATTCAGATTATCGTTACTGAGTGATGCTATCTGATATAGGTTAACCGTTACTCCCTTTTTATCTGTAAGCTTTCCGTTCACCTTCACATCATCCAGATTAATTGTTATGCTGCCTTTTTTATTTTTATCATAAGTATTCGCAGCTCTAATCTGTGATGGCAACAATATGCCTGCCACTAATGCAACTACAGCAAAAAAGATTCCCACGTTCTTTCTCCATCTTTTTTCTGCCTTAGACTTCATCAACATTACCTCCTTTATATTCTTGTTTATAAGCTCTTATCTAATTCTTCTTGTACTCTCCGATTACTTTTTATATCTCTTTCGTCGTTTCTTTCTCTTTTTTCTTTTACAAAACAGACTATATACAATCAAAATCAACAGCGCTATCGTCGAGATCAAAAACGTCTTTTGCTTCATAATCCACTTCCACAGGCTATTTTTCTGTGTACTGACATTCTCTTTATCGGTATATGGAACTCTTTTTGCATGAACCAAAAGCCGATGTGTATTAATTCCATATGGTGTACAGGTCACAAGCGTTACTCTGTCCTGATCTTTTGCAATTGCAAGATGCCCTGTTTCTTCCGGCAATACTGTCTCCACATTAAACACCTTATAGGCCAGTGTCTTTCCAAGAATATGAATATAAAATTCATCATTCCTTTGCAATTGATCTAAATTTGAAAAAAGCTCTGCACTTGGAAGTCCTCTGTGTCCCGTAAGAACAGCATGTGTATCCTTCCCGCCGATCGGTATAGAAGAACCTTCCATATGACCGATACCCTTTTCAAGAGTTTCCTGCGATGTCCCATGAAAAATAGGTAAATACAGCGATATCTTTGGGATTTCCAATGCCCCCATCACACCGCTTTCTTCCATATTTAAAATATGATTATATGTACTGTCCGGCTTCCTCTCTTCCTGTGAAAATGCATCTACAAGCTGTAGATTCTCCTTCGCCAGCATCTGATTATACTTCTGTGCTTCCTTCCAATATTTCTTACGCTTTCCTTCATCCATCGTCTGTACTGCCTGATCATAAGATTCCAACACTTTTTCTCCACGAATCTGATTATACAGCGTTCCGAATACCGGATAATTTAAAGTAATATAACCTGCTATAAAAAACAGTACGATAACTGCCCCTAATATTTTACTCTTCATATACCCCAACCTGTTTTTTCTATTATCTTCTTTACAAGTCTTATATCAAAATAATACCACAACAAAAAAATTTAAACAACTATATAATTCAATTCCATATCCGAAAATTGGAAAAAGAATATCCATAATGCACATCTGATATATCTGTTATTTGAGATATTTTTCTGCTATTTTCTTTAGTTCCTCCGGATTTTTAGCATACCAGGTATCGTAAATAAGATCCTCTTTTTCGATCTTGTTCCCAAGCTCTATAAAAAATTGAGGAATATCCTGTGCCAGCATCACGCCCCACTCTTCTCCAAACTGTTCATCTCCCTGCTCCTCCTGCCCATTCACATAAAAAGCAAATGCCGGCTGAAGCTTTTCATCCACACGCTTTGACGCTCCACGAAATCCCAGTTTTCCAATCTGATGTGTACCGCAGGAAGAAGTGCATCCGGAAATATGAATTCTCGGAAGAACTCCATCTGCAAAATGATATGGAGACACAGCTTTTACAATATTAGCAAGTAACCCCTGAGAATCTCTAAGCCCAATCTGACATACTGTGCTTCCAATACACGATACCGATGTTTCAAAAAGATTAGCTGCTCCATCCTGTGTAACCAAAAAAACACTTTCCGCATGTGTAGAATCCAAATTAACAATATAAATCGTCTCATCCGGTGCAATACGAACTTCTGCATTCGGAACCGTCTTTATGGCTTCATAAATCTCACTAAATTTCTTTGTCGGAACCATACCTCCTACAGGATGATAAGCCACAGCATACAAACCATCCTGTTTCTGTGCAATAATACGCCCAAATGCTCCTTTATCCTGCGGATACTTTTTCACAGTCTTATAAACATCCTTCTTTATTTTTCTTTCTTCCAAATCATCTGCATTCAGATTTTTCATTTCAAAATCAGCTTCTGTTCTACTGTCTGATTTTATAAGAAGGGAATCTTTATACTCTTCCTTTACTTCAGAAAGCTTTTCCCTATAAGCTTTGCGATATCCATCTACTCCTAATGTTTCCTGCATATATCTTGTTCTTGATTTTGCACGACTTTCATAATTACCATAAGTAGTAAAAGTACGAACCATCGCTTCTACATAATAAAGAACTTCTTCCGGTTTTACCTCTTCTGCAACTTTAACACCCAAACGATAATTGTTTCCAAGTCCTCCGGCACTGTATACATCAAACCTTCCGTTTTCTTTCGCTGCAAATCCCAAATCACGAAATGTCGCATGTGTCACATTTGCCGGTGAATTTGAGAAACCAACCTTTAACTTTCTAGGTAACTTTACTGTTTTTATAATGCCCATCAAATAGTCACTTACTTTTTCCGCATAAGGAAGTACATCAAAAAATTCTCCCTGTTCTACTCCTGAAAGCGGTGATACCATTGTATTTCTTGGAAAATCTCCACCTCCTCCCCGTGTGACAATTCCTACTTCCATTGCTTCTTCCATAAGATCACAGACTTCTTCTGCTCCAAGATCATGAAATTGAACCGTCTGGCAGGTTGTAATATGTATTCTCTTTACATTATATTTCTCAATGGAATCCTTTAAAAACTTTAACTTTTCCTTTGTTACTCTTCCTCCCGGCATACGCAAACGAAGCATACTTGCTTCGCCACCCTTTTGTGCATAGCTTCCAAATCCTCCGGAAAAACCTTTATAATCCTTTACACTGACTTCCTTCCTGTAAAATTTTTCTGTCATTTCACGGAAATCCTTTAAATCTGTTTTAAATTCTTCCATTAAATTATGATTCATGATAATCTTCTCTCTTTCTTTAGTTATATTTTGTAATGCATAATACACTTCTACCGCACATCTAATACCTTAGTTTTTTCAAATATTCCAAAACCACATAAAAGTATAACACACTTTTCTTTGATTTAGTGTTGTGAAATAAAAAGAAAATGCAATTATTGTTAGCACTCTTTTTGGCTGAGTGCTAATTTTCTCTTGACATTCATGAAAACTGGTATTAGTATAAGAAAGGTATTGATATAAATACAAGACAGTATTTCTTTTTTCTATCTGTCTAATCTATATAATTATTTTAAGGAGATGGCAATTATGGCTAAGCAGGGAAGTTTATCAATTAACAGTGAAAATATTTTTCCTATTATAAAGAAATGGCTCTATTCTGACCACGATATTTTTATCCGTGAATTAGTAAGTAACGGATGTGATGCTGTAACTAAGCTGAAAAAGCTTGCTGTTATGGGCGAATTTGAAGAAGCTGATGATGAAAAATATAAAGTAGAAGTTCGCATTAATCCTACTGATAAAACTCTTACCTTTATTGATAATGGTATCGGTATGACAGCGGAGGAAGTAGACGAGTATATCAACCAGATTGCTTTTTCCGGTGCTGCTGCATTCATGGAACAGTATAAAGACAAAGCAAGTGATGAGCAGATCATCGGTCACTTCGGACTTGGCTTCTACTCTGCATTTATGGTTGCTGATAAGGTTACTATCGACACTCTTTCTTATAAAGAAGGTGCTACACCTGTTCACTGGGAATGTGACGGCGGCACAGAATTTGATATGGAGGATGGAGACAAGCTTGAACGTGGTACTGTAATCACTCTGTATTTAAATGATGAAAGCTATGAGTTCTGTAATGAATATCGTTGCCGTGAGGTTCTCAACAAATACTGCTCTTTCATGCCTGTTGAAATCTATTTTGTAAATGAGGAAGAAGAAGAGAAAAAAGCGGAAGAAGCAGCTAAAAAGTCCGCTGAAGAAAAAGTAATCGATGTAGATGCAGATACTACCGACGAAAACGAGGATAACACAGATTCCAAATCCGGAGATTCCGAGGTTACTCTCGAAGATGAGGAAGAAGACGATACTCCTAAACCAATCAATCAGATTCATCCATTATGGACAAAACATCCAAATGACTGTACGGATGAAGAATATAAAGAATTTTATCGTGATGTATTCCATGATTATAAAGAGCCTTTATTCTGGATTCATTTAAATATGGACTATCCATTTAACTTAAAAGGTATTCTTTATTTCCCTCAGATTAACACAAAATATGACACTATAGAAGGAACTATCAAGCTGTATAACAATCAGGTATTTATCGCAGACAATATCAAAGAAGTTATTCCTGAATATCTTTTATTATTAAAGGGATGTATTGACTGTCCGGACCTGCCACTTAATGTTTCAAGAAGTGCTCTGCAAAATGATGGATTTGTTAAGAAGATTTCTAACTACATCACAAAGAAAGTCGCAGAAAAACTTTCCGGTATGTGTAAGACAGACCGTGAAAACTACGAAAAATACTGGGATGACATCAGTCCATTTATTAAATTTGGCTGCATTCGTGATGAGAAATTCAATGATAAGATGAAAGATTATATCATTTTCAAAAATATGGAAGGAAAATATGTAACTCTTCCAGATTATCTTGAAGCTGGTAAGGAAAAATACGAAAATAATGTTTTCTATATCACTGACGAAATTGCACAGTCACAATATATTAATATGTTCAAAGAACAGGGAATTGATGCTATTTATCTGACACACCAGATTGACACAACATTCATCACTCACCTGGAACAGAGAAATCCAGAAGTAAAATTCCTGCGTATTGACTCTGAACTTACAGATAACTTCAAAGAAGCCATCGATGAAAATGAAGAAAAAGAACTTACAGAGAAGCTTTCTGAGAAGTTCAAAAAAGCAACCGGTGTTGAAAACTTAATCGTGAAGGTTGAGAAGCTGAAAAACTCTGAAACTCCTTCCATGATCACTGTTTCTGAACAGACCAGACGAATGTCTGAAATGATGGAAATGTATGGTATGAGCAATAGTTCTACCGGACTTGGCACAGAAGGAGAAACTCTCGTTCTTAACATGAATAACGATTTAGTTCAATACGTTTTGAATAATGATGAAAGTGAAAATACTACTACGATCTGTCAACAGCTTTATGACCTTGCCCGCCTGGCAAACCATCCATTAAAGCCAGAAGAGATGACAGCTTTCGTAGCACGTTCCAACAAAATCCTTACGATTCTAACCAAATAAACCTGATTTGAAAAGGTAACGAAAAATAAAAACATAGAGCAGGGTAAATGTTCTAATAGTCCCATTTACCCTGCACTATGTTTTTATTTTTCGTTCGTTTTTACAGATCAGATTTTATTTAAAATATTTGTCTACTCCGTTTGCAATTCCTCGTGCCAGTTTTTTCTGATAAGATAAAGAATTTAACTGACGATCTTCTGTAGGATTTGTAAGAAATCCACATTCTAAAATCATCGTAGGTATTTTGGCCCAGTTGATTGTTGTATAATAGTCAGAACGAATCGTTCCATGACTTTTTTTATTAACTGCTTTTGCTACTGAGCTTAAAAGGCAGCTTCCTAAACGGCGTGACCTGTTAAATATCTTCTTTCCAACATAGCGTGAACTTCCCGGAACGCAAACTAAAGGACCTCTCGCACTGGAACCTGCTGCATTGCAATGAATGCAAATATGGATATCTGCCCCACTCTTGTTTGCTTTTTTGGTTCTCTGCTGATTAGAAAGTGAGCAACTATTTGTTGTGCGAAGCATAATTACTTTATAGCCTCTCTTCTCTAATTCCTTCTTCGCTGCTTTAGCAATCGCAAGATTTGTCTTATATTCAGGAATATGTGTACGCACACCTGCTGTACCTGATGTCAGCTTTGCCTTCCTTCTCGAAGATCCCGGTGCTAATCTCTCTGTAGAAGAAATTCCCCGTTTCTGATGCCCCGCTGCAATAAATACCGTTCTTTGCTTCTTTGCTTTCACAGACTTTTTGCCTTTTTTTACTGTTTTTTTCGTTGTTGCTTTCTTAGCCTGTGTGGTAGCTGTTGCTGCTTTTGCTGATACCTTTAACGTATTTACCGGAATCATCGAGAATACCAGCATAAAAATGAGCAACAGGCTAAATCTTCTTTTCATCATTTTTACCTCCTGTAAAATTTTATAGCTTCATTATACACTTTATGAAAATATTCGTCTACTGAATTTAACTGTGTGATATGCTCTTATCCATCAAATCACAGATTTTGAAATGATGACTTCTTACTCAATACCTCTACTGATCAAGAGCAGATCAAGCATTAAGATAAAGTATGTTTCTCAGAAAACAACAAAAAAGCAGCTACCGGTAAAACGTATCATCAGTTACATTTTTACTGGTAGCTACTTTTTTGTTTTCGTCCGTTTTTAATAAACTAAACAGTAATTTATCAAATTAGAAACGAGCTGGATTCAGCTTAACTCCAGGTCCCATTGTAGAAGTAAGTGTAGCACTTCTGATGTACTGACCCTTTGCTGCTGCTGGTTTTGCCTTAATGATGGCATCTATTAATGTCTGGAAGTTTTCGTTTAACTGCTCCTCTGTGAAAGAAGCTTT
>CAKREJ010000031.1 GCA_934317185.1 uncultured Anaerobutyricum sp.
TTTTATTTTTCTGTCTCTTGGCTCCAGTAGAAAAAGTTAAATTAAATAGTAGGTGAGAGAGAAGGGGGAGAAGACGGAAGAGATTTGGTGTTTCTCCCCCTCTTCCTTCCCATACTATTTAGTTCTCATCTTCAATTTAGCAATAGACAAGAACCGCAGAAATAAAAGAATCCTTATTTGAAGAGTTGACGAAAAAACAGAAAAATAAAAAAGTATATAGTAGCAGATGTGACCTCGGAGCGAGTAAAGAATGTAAGCTACTAAGCGAACATTCTTCACACAGCGACTACTGGCACAGATGCTACTATATACTTTTTTATTTTTCGTCCGTTTCCTTTAATAAATAAGGATTCTTTTATTTCCGGGGTTCGTCCGTCCTTAATGAACTAAATAGTTATTTAGCAATTCTACCAGTTGAAAAAGCCAGCCGAATAGAAGCATTCTAAGAGTATAATTACAAATAAAATTCTTGTATACATTTCATTAACTTTAAACTCATAATCCGGATGTTTCTTTTTATAGAAAAAGGCTATCGCACACAACACAAGAAGTACCACTACCGAAGCAATAAATAATATTTTTGTGAAAGTTATGATGTGCATATCGCTCAGTATAAACTCTAATATGAGAATCGGTGCAACGATATAATAGAGTATTTTGTTAATAAGATTCATTGTTTTTTCATTCATATTTATCTTAGTTCCTTCACTATTCTACATCTGGTAAAATCAATATATATAGAAAATATCACTCTTAACTTTATTCTTTAAATTAGGAACTATTTTAATGTAATAAATCTGACCGGTCTTAATCACTTTACCTTTGTATTTAGATATTACTACATTCTTGCCCGGCTTTACTGTTTTAACCTTCTTAAAACCTTTATCTCTGTTTTTGGATATATATACGGTAAAGCTCTTAATTCCCTTTGCCTTCTTTGCTTTTGGTATTACTACTGTATACTTCTTCTTACCGCTACGGTAATTATATCTATATTTTACAGTAATACCCGTCAGTGTAGTAAACGCTCTTGGCTTTGAAAGCTTTCCGTAAATAGTTGTTCCATTCACAGACAGATAGGTTCTTAGCTTAAGTGTATACGACTGATTCTTAGCTATTTTAAATTTTATATAACGCACTACCGTTCCATAAGATGCAGAAAGTACCTTCTGTGTTGCAACCTTTTTCCCTTTATAATTGTATAAAATAGCCTGCACACCTGTCACATCTGACGGAACTGCCACCGCATAACATATCTCCTTATCATACTTATAATACGGTGCAAAGTTCTTAGTCGTAATATTAGACATCATCGTAACTGCTTCCACTTCTTTATCCAGTGTAGCCACTGCTGCCCTCTCTGCTGCATTAACCGGTGTCTGAAGTGCAAATACCATCATAAAAGTCAGTATAACTGCCAGGATTCTCGTTGTCCTCTTCATATCCATACCCTCCTTTTTTCTGTGAATCACATGGAAATCACATGGTTTCTATACTTATTTTAGAATATCATAGTTTAGATAAACCTGCAATTGATATTCTCGCTTTTTTTATGCACTTTGTTGGTTTATGTGTTATATTTTTGACTGTTTACCGTCATTTTTCTTCTTACTCTGCTGCCAGCTCTTTCACTGCCTCTATTGCCGCTTTTATTTCTTCCATTGTGTTAAAACTTGAAAAACTGAAGCGGACAACCCCCTGCTTTGTTGTTCCCAGTGCTTCATGCATAAGCGGAGCACAGTGTGCACCTGCTCTTGTTGCGATTCCATAGTCCTCCCAGAGAATCTCCGCAACCTTTCCGGCATCCTCATCACGGATATTTAAAGCGACCAGTGGTGCCCTCTTTTCCTGTTCAAAGTTTCCATAGACCTTTACGCCTTCTATACGACGCACCCCTTCATAAAAAGTCTTTGTCAGGAGTGCTTCCTTTGTATATAGCTTCTCCAGACCTTCCTGTTTTATATATTCTATCCCCGCTTTTAATCCTGCAATACCGTGTGCATTCACCGTTCCTGCCTCCAGCAGCTCCGGCATAAAGTGAGGCTGTTCCTTATCAAATGAGTGAATTCCGCTGCCGCCTGATTTTAGAGGGCGGATACTGATACCTTTTCTAAGACACAATCCTCCCGTTCCCTGCGGACCAAATAAGCCTTTATGTCCCGTAAAACACAAGGCATCTATATTCATTGCCTGCATATCAACAGGAAGAATTCCCGCAGCCTGTGAAACATCCACAATAAAATGTAATCCATGCCGCTTGCAGGCTTCTCCAATACGGTACAGATTCAAAGCTGTTCCTGTAACATTTGATGCATATGTACAAACCACTGCTTCTGTATCCGGACGGATCGCCGCCTCAAAAGACTCACTGGAAATCATTCCGTCTTTCTCTACAGGAAGAATCGTAAGAGCCACTCCCTGCTGTTCCATTAAATATAACGGACGCAATACAGAATTATGCTCCATCGCCGTCGTAATCACATGGTCTCCCGGCTGCAGCATTCCATAAATTGCTGTATTTAAAGCTTCTGTGGCATTAGACATAAAAGCAACCTGCTCTGGTCCATCCCCATTAAAAAATTCATTCACCAGTTCCCTTGTTTCATAAACCATCCGCATACTGTGTAAAGAGGCATCATACGCCCCTCTTCCTGCATTACCTAAGCTTGTAATCGCTTCTGCTACTGCCTTTGCTACAGTTTCCGGTTTCTGTAAGGTTGTTGCTGCATTATCAAAATATATCACGAGTATCCCTCCTGTATTTAGAAATCTGTTTCCACCAAAATGTTCCTTTGCAAATTTCTCTTTCGATCACAAAATCCTTTCCTCTGTAAACAAGTTTCTGTCTGAATATATTACCATATTACGGCTAGTTTTCTCAACATTTATTATAATCTGCCTCATAAATATTTCGGAAACATATGGCAATACCAATTCTTAAATAATTCTTAATCCTTTTCGCAAAGTTTTTACTTTCACTTTTCATTGTGCTATACTCAATCCACATTCACATTTGTTCAAGAATGCCCCGGCATTCTTGAATTTTACAGGAGGTTTTTTATGTCTTCAAAAAATAAATTTTTACTTTTATTTGCTTTTTTCAGTTTACTTTTATGGCAGGCATTTTCTATAAAGCCACAAGCACAGCAGATTCCCACGGATACTCCCCTGTCCATGACCGTAGGAGATACGAAGAATCTGTTCTTCTTTCATGGAGATTATGCTGCTGCTTATTTTAGTTCTAATCCTAATATTGTATCGGTAAATACACAGGGAGTTTTAAGTGCCAACGATGTCGGTAGTGCAGAGATTCTCTATAGCGTACATGGCATATTTCATCAGCGGAGAGTGCAGGTTTCTGACATCGAAAATCCTTCCTGGGGAGCTTCACAGACTGCCAATATCATTTTGCCGGACAATGCACTGACAACCGAAGAACCTGTCCTTTTTATGCAGAAAAACAATTCCTTTACTATCCGCCTTTCGTCTGCCAGCCAGTCGATCATGGCACGTTATGGAAAGCTTTCCTGGAAGAGCGACAAACCGAATATTGCCCGTGTAGACTCCAACGGAAAGGTCACCGCTTTAAAGAAAGGCTCTGCTACGATTACCTGCTCACTTGGCAACGTCTCCTGTAATACCTATGTCAACGTAATTACAGAGAGTTATACCGGAAAGTCCACTGATTTTTCTATGCTGACAGCCAACGGAAAGGAACGCACCTACCGTCTCTTTAAACAAAACGCACATAATTACCCTCGCTATGATTCCTATCTTGCATGGCATGGATGTGCTACCTGTTCACTGGCTACTGTTCTTGGAGCTTATAACGAAAGCTACACCGGTATTTTACCAAGCTCCGTGATTGATGGGGTAGAGAAGCAGTATACTTCCGGAAAAGACTGGAGAAGAGAGCATGTAAACCGCTCTCTTCGTGCTCAGATGCCTCTTTCTCTTTATGGAATTTCTTCTATATTGAAGGCTTCCGGAGTTGATAATGATTATGTAAGAACCTACACGGAATCCGAAGCCCGCAAAGATATCCTCTCTCATTTAAAAACAGGGAATTCCATTATTTTTGAAGTGCGTCAGAAAAATAATCGTACCGGTAAACGAACAAGACGATGGACTAATTCCTACCATACGATGGTGCTACTCGGTGTTATGACGAACGGAAAGGTTCTTTTATGCGATTCCGTTGACCGTTCCTGGTATAACGGAGGCCAACGCTTAAAGACCGTAGAATTATCCGATGTTATGGAATATATGTTCCCTTGTACTTCATTTTCCGAAAGTATGTATTATAATGGAGCAAGTTCTGATGGTGGATATATTAAAATATCCGATGCAAATTAATTCACAGCCTTGACTTTTGGTGAAATGCTTTATAAAATACCTATATGGACAGCCGTATTTTCGGCATTTTAAACAATTTATGGAGACTTGTTTCATTTCACACATATATTCATGAATATAGGAATGCATAACGTCCCATAGCATTTTTCAACAAAAAGGAGAAGTATTTATGGCAGCAAAAATTTTAATGACCGGCAGTATTATGATGGACCTGATCTTACAGATGCCTCGTATCCCTCATCCAAGTGAAAGTCTTCTCGGAACCAGTTACTCTAATGCCGGCGGCGGGAAAGGAAGCAACTCTGCGGTAGCAGCCTGTAAAGCAGGTGGAGAAGTCTCTGTTTGTGGTACACTTGGTAAAGATGCCAACGGAGAGGCACTTCTTGGGATGCTTACTGATGTAGGAATTGATGTTTCCCACCTCACTTTAAAGGAAGGCGTTAACACAGGTATGGCCGTTATCATGCTTGAGGAGGATGGCATGAACCGTCTTGCTATTTACACCGGTGCTAATAACGATACGACACCTGCTGCTGTTGAGGCCGCTTTTAAAGACAAAACCTATGATGCGTTGATGATGCAGTTAGAGATTCCTTTAGAAGCTAATGTACGAGCCTTTGAGCTTGCTCACGAAAGAGGAATGATCACCTGTCTTGATGCAGGTCCTGCACAGGATTATCCGTTAGAGAAATTCAAGGGTCTTACTATTCTTTCCCCTAACGAAACAGAGACAGAAGCTCTTGTAGGTATTCTTCCAAAAGATGATGAGACTTGTATTGCCGCAAGTAAGATTTTAAAAGAACGCAGCGATTGTAAATATGTAGTTCTTAAGATGGGTGACAAAGGCTCCTTTATTTATGGTGAAGATATCTGCCAGATGGTTCCTACATTTAAAGTAGAAGCCGTTGACCCAACCGCCGCAGGAGATTGCTTCACAGGTGTTTTAGTAAAACAGTATACTGAAACCGGAGATATCGTTGCTTCCGCAAGATATGCAAGTGCAGCAGCCGCAATTTCCGTACAGCACTTAGGTGCACAGCCATCTCTTCCGACCAAAGAAGCGATTGACGAATTTATCGCCGCACGCTCCTGATCGGTTTCATCTGATCCACTAAACAAAACTGACGAACCTGTAAAGTAAATGATCTGCAGACATACTACTTGCTGTGAATTATTTATTTTTACAGGTTTTGTTTTTTGATTTTCATATTTCTATATTCCTACACTTAGATAAATATCACATCAACCATTACTTTTTATTCATCTTAACCTACTATTTAAAGCTGGTGGGATTCTGTCCGCCTTATTTCAACAAAAAGCGGAACATACAGAATTTTGCAAAACCCTTGTATTTCAGCGAAAAAAATGGTAACATAACCTGATTACACTTTTAGAAAGGAAGAGCTTTCCATGAGAAATGATGAAAAAATAGATATCAATCTCACTATTGATGAAGATACGGATAACTTATCGGAAGATGAATTAGTTCGACAGAATTACGAAACGGCACTTCGTTACATTAATATCGCCGAACATATGAAAAAGTTTGAAGATCAGGATAAATACTATCATCGTGCCATTCAATATTTAAAAAAAGTGAGACAGCTTCCTAAGGTTAAACCGCTTATTCGAGAACTCCGCAGAAAGAAGTTCAATGCCCGTGCACAGGGTAAGCTTACTTTGTATCAGGAAGCCTGCCGTATTAGAGATAAAGCGAAAACACCAAGCGAATTTTATTCTGCTCAGACCCTATTTTCTCGAATTTATTATTATGAACAAAAACATCCTCTTTCTGAAAAAGCTACCGATCCGGAGCTTTACGCTCAGGCTGTTAAATGTTCTGATTCCGAAGAACAGATGAAGCTTTGTGAAAGACTTGCTAATGAAAAGGCTGCTCAGTTAAAGCGTCACAGTTTTTTTGTAAGCTGTGCTTTTATCGCCTGCATTGTGGCTTTATTATTCTTTACCCGCACAATTTATTTCAGACAATGCCTCGCCAGTATATATTCCGGCACCGGCGATTATGAAAAGACCTGGCAGACTTATGAATACATTTATCATAAGAACGGCGATACCTCTGCTCATGAAAAAGCATTAGATTACCGTTATAAATCTGCTCTTAAAGCTCTCAAGGCTAACGATGATCACACTGCTTATGTTAACCTCAGATCACTCACCAGAGAAAATTATAAAGACAGTACCGCTAAGTTTGCCGTTCTTGAAAAAGAACATATTAAAAACACACCAATTAGTGGCAGAGTTTCCTTCGCTCATATGCAGTGGAGAGTCCTCGATAAACAAAATGGAAAGGTTCTTTTGTTAAAGGATAATGCCTTAGGTTCCACTCCTTTTGATGAAACCGGCAAAAACACGACCTGGGAATCTTCTTCTGTCCGCAAGTGGTTAAATGATGACTTTTTAAAAGAGAACTTTTCACCGGAAGAGCAAGACAGCATACTTAAGACAACCGTTAAGAATACACCAAATCCAGCTTATGACACCCCTGCCGGAAAAGATACCGAAGACAAACTTTTCCTTTTAAGCTGCGATGAAGTTGCAAAATACGACGAAGGTATTCATAAAACCGTATCCTGCTGGTGGCTTCGTACTCCAGGTGCGGCTGCAAATTCCATGTGTTTCGTCTATCGAGACAAGACAGTTATGGACTATGGTTATGATGTAACTAACACCCAGATCACGGTGAAGCCTGCCCTTTGGGTGAATGTAGAGTAAATATAGAATAAATAAAAAGCATATCACAGCAGATGTGACCTGATTATCGGCACAACTGCTGCGATATGCTTTTTATTTCTTATCTGTTTTCATAAATCATCTCAACTCACGGTTGGTATTTACTTCGGTACTACTATTTGGATTGCCTTCGGTATAATACTGATATCGACTGGAAAGCCTTCCGGAAGCTCTTCTCCATCATAGTCTACCTTTACCTCTTCTCCGGACATATTCTCTATATGTAAACTCTTTGTCTGAACATATTCTACCGCCGGATGGTTTACATGATCTCCCTGCAAAATAGAAATCATAAGCGGAAGCATCTGGAAAATATCCATCTTCTTTATAATGACTGCATCAAACAACCCATCAGAAACAGAAGCCAGCGGAGCAATCTCCTTAAAGCCTCCTACACTCTGCGAATTTGCGATCATAAATAAAAGAACTTCTTCTTCCAGTGTTTTATCATCTGTGACAAACTTCATCTTCCAGCTCTTTCCAAACTGTTTTGGAAGCTCTGCTGCTCCTTCTAAATAATAAGCCAGCTTACCCATAACTGCCTTTTTATCTTTTGACACTTTAAATCCGGTATCTGATAAAAGTCCTGCTGCCACTACATTGATAAAATACTTTTCGTTCACCTTACCAACGTCCACTTTTTTAAGCTTAAAGTCTGTTATCATGTCACAGAATTCCTTCGGCGTCTGCGGAAGATTCAGATAAGTAGCAAAATCATTAACTGTTCCTGCAGAAATAACCGCAACCGGAGTGTCGCTCTTACTAAGTACCACACCGTTAATTACTTCATTCAGCGTTCCGTCTCCTCCGACAGCAACGACAAAATCATACTGTCCTTTTTCCAGTGATGCCGCCCTATTCAATGCATCATCCTGTTTCTCTGTATAGAAAACATCTATGGTATTGCATATCTGGTTGACAATCAGCAGTCCCGCTATCTCCTTAATCTTATCAGCAAAATTCTGTCTTCCAGAAGATGGATTAATGATAAACAATCCCTTCATCACTTTCCAAGACCTCCTTTAAATACTAATTTATTTATTTTATCATAGCGTTTCATGCATTACAAGAAAAAAGACAGTTCCTTCGGTTTACCTATTTCTTTATAACTGCTTTCTTCCCAACACCTTTTGCCTTAAGCAGCTTTTTATAAGCTTTTAACTTTTTCTTTGGAACTTTAATCACGGCTTTTGCATGAACTCCCTTAAATGCTCCTGCTCCTACAGATTTGTTTGTAAGATACGAAGTTTTTATTGTAATATTTTTAAGCTTTTTACAATTAACAAATGCCTGTTTTCCAATCTTTCTCACACTTGCAGGAATAATGAGCTTCTGAACTTTTTTGTTTCCTTTAAATGCCTTCGCTGCAATAGATGTAACCTTACATTTCACACCCTTTACTGTAACTGTCGCAGAAATTGTAATACTCTTTGCTTTTGATGTTGTTTTTACATATTCTACCGTATTTTTTCCTGTTACTTTGTAAATAGCTTTCGTCTTTTTATCTTTTACTTTTGTACCAACCTTTAACACCGGTTTTGTCGGCTTTGTTGGAGTTACTGGTTTCGCTGGGGTACTTGGCTTTGTCGGGATTGTCGGCTTGCTTGGAGTATCTGAGCTATCCGGAATATCTTCGTTTGAAATATATATGTAGAAAAATATCTTTTTCAGGCTATTTCCACTTTTTACAATACAGACATATTCATCCGGTCCTTCTATTTTCCTTGATAACTGGGAAGATGTCTGTCCTTCCAGTTTCTCCATAGTTTTTGTTCTTCTATACCAGGTATATGTAACTGGTTTTGGAGAAGAAACATCTGCTTCAAGCTTCACTGTTTCTCCTACTTTTGCCTTATACTCATCACATCCAAAATCATTAATTAATGCTCTTGCGATTACAGCCTCCTCTGGATATAAAGTAAATGCATATGTTTTTGTATAATTTCCATCCTTTACTTTACAGCGATAGATTTCCTTGCCTGCCGCTTTCTTTACTGTAATAAAGCTTTCCTCAGATAACCTCTCCCCATCGCTGTTATACCATACATAAGAAACCTTTTTATCTGCATTAGAATTAGCTGTCGGAAGTAATTCCAGCTTAAGTAAATCTCCCTGTGCCGCTCTTACTTCATCTTTTTTCTGCTGTATTTTGTCTTTTGTAATCACACTGTAAAAATCATATACATAGCTCTTTAAGTAAATATAAAAAGACTGATATTCACTATCTCTTTCTCCTTTTACCTTACAAACTATATTGCAATAATTTCCACGAAAATCTTCCGGTTTTACTTTATATGCAGTACCACCTTTTTGAAGAGGTACTGTATAATCACCGTCGCTATTCTGATACCATTCATACTCTAAAGCGTTACTATCCTTATTACTGGAAGCATTCACTTTAAGTTCTATCGCATCATTTACAGATTCCACTTCGCATTCCCTGGTTTGCTTTCCATTAATAAATGGCTTAATCGTAATTTCTTCCTGATTCTGTGAATCATCAGATATTTTCAGATAAAAATATACTATTTCGGTATATGTACCATCACTTACTGTACAAGTATAATAACCTCTGTCAGTATCATCAAATGCCCTGATCGTATATACATTTGGAGTCTTAGCATCTGCTTCTATCTTTTCATTATCTGGATTTTCCCATGCATATGTGTAATTTGTACTGTTAGCTATCTTCTGAGCATCTACCGTAAGTGTAACTTCAGAATCTTTCGTTACAGTATATTCGTCTTCGTCATCTGCTTTCACAGATTTTCCGTTTACTTTTACATTTTGCGTAATCTTGATGAAAGCTGGTCTTATAAGTGTAAAATCTGCTACCTGTCTGTTATCCTCAGAATTGCCGCAAGTCACAACACATCGGTAATACATCCTTTTTTCTTCTAAAGAAGAAACCTTATAGGTATTACCTTTTGCTGTTGTAATATCTTCAAAATCTTCTTCCATATTTTTGGACTTCTGCCACCGATAAGTTAATTCTCTTCCTGACTCGGCAGATGCCTCAACCTTTAAAGTAATCGGAAGTTTCTCTGCGGTATAGTCCATGTAATCTTCATAATAATTGTCATTAATATACTGTACAATGTTGATATTATCTGAGCTGTCTTCATTCTTTAAATATAATGAAAATGAATAAACATGGCTTTCATTTCCATCGGAAACTCTGACACAATAACTGTCTTCATTAGCCGGAGATTTCTTAACAGTGATACTGCTATCCTTACAGATATTATCTTCACTTGGATAACCGGTATCATCTCCATTCTCATCTTCTACATACCATTCGTATTGTATAGCAGATAATCTTGTAGACGTAGCATTAACTGATAGTTTATAAGACTTTCCTTCTACTGCAGAAATACCATCTGTATCTTCATCATTAATATAGCTTGTTACCTTTAACGTCTCTTTCTGATACAAATAAAAACATACTGTCTCATAACTAACTCCATCGGAAATCGTACAATAATATTTCTGTCTGCCATCTCCTTTTTTTATCATATAGCTTGACGTTGTTTCACCCTCTATAACATCATCCTGCTCACTATACCACTCGTAAGTTAATTCCGGCTTATTACCTTTATCTGTATAATTTGACTCTGCCTCTACAGATAAAGTAATCTCAGCTCCTTTTTCAGACGTATATCTGTTTGTTTCCCTGCCATTAATTTTCTGTGTTTTTATGAAAAGTGTCTTTACGGCTGGAATATGAAAATCTAATTCATATTCATCATTCCCATCACTGATCTGGCAGGTATAAACTTCCTTTCTAAGACCATTCTTCTTAATTGTCAGTGTAGCGGAAGTTCCGTTTTCTACCTTAATTTGATCTCCGTCCTTATTTTCCTTCAGCCATTGATAAGATACTGTGCCATTTTTAAACTCTGTCTTTGCAGAAGCTGTTAAGATAAGCGTATCGCCTTCCTTTACATCAAATGATTGATCTCTGTCATAGGTCTCCTTATTATGAGTAATATAACCATCTACACTCTTTAATGTTTGAACTGGACTGATTTTGAAATAATAAGTATTGTAATCACTATTCGGATTACCATCATTAACTCTACAGTAGTATGCTTCATCACCTACAGCTTTTTCAAAAGAATAAGTAGATAAATTTTCTCCTTTTATTTCATAATAATCATAGTAATTATCTTCATTATAACCTGCTTTGTACCACTGATAGGTTATATGAGCCTTTCCTCCTTCTTCAGGTACATATGTTGAATCTGCATCCACTTCCAGCTTAACAGTTGTCCCCTTTAATACAGAATACCCATTATCTGCATCATACTGATAATCTTCATTATTTATCTTTTGAATTGCTGTCAATGTCTTTTCCGGCGGCAGATAAAAATACAGTTTCTGCTCATCATTACCATCATTTATAATACAGCAATACTGTTCCTGTCCTTTAAATGTCTTTTTTACTATAACACTTTGATTTGTAGTCTCTAAAGAATCCCATTTGTCTGTATTATAATTATATTGAAGCCACTTATAAGTTACCTCTGCGTTATTACTTGATGCATTAACCTTTAGCTCTGCTTCTGTATCAACCGGCATACTAAAATCTTCTGAAGGTCCATATTGCTCATTATTGTAAATAATATACGCATCATAATCTAAAGTTCGTTTTGAATATACATAGAAATAATAAGTCTGCGTCTGATTACCATCTGAAACTTCACAGGAGTAATTCTCTCCACCCATTCCTTTTATAATGGTACAGGTAGTATCTGTCTCCCCTTCTATATCATCATACTCATCATTCTCATTACATTTTCTCCATTGATAAGTTATATTAGTCTTATCCCCCTCTTCAGGAATATAGTCTGATGCTGCGTCTATTTCTAAAGTAACATTGTCGCCGGCTACAAACTCATTATTTGAAGGGTTATCCGAATCGTAATCCTTTTTATTAATCCTCTGAGAAACTTTTAATGTTTTTGTGGCTGGTATACTTATCTCTATATACCTTACTTCATTTCCATCAAAAACCCGGCAGTTGTAAGTTTCCGACTGACACCTTCTCTTTGTAGCTTCAATTACATTATCTGTCTCACCTTCGAGCTTTTTATCTTCATAATCGCCATCTTCATTTATTACCTGCTTATACCATTGATAAGTTAACTCTCCATTCGCATAATCTGTTTTTACATCAATACTTAATTGTACCTTGTCCCCCACATTTATGCTTAACTGATCCACTTCCCAACTCCAGCTTTCATATTGCTGTCCGTCATAAGTAATATAGGATGTATAATCCTGAATCGTTTCTTTCGTTACAATAGAAAAACTACAGGAATCATTCGTTACCCAACTACCTTCTGCATCATATACAACATAGTCACAATAGTAATAATCTGCATAAGAACCATCTTGATTACCCTTTTTCGTTATATCAATAGCATTTGTATTACCTTTTTCTAAATCATTTCCATCGTTATCACTCCACTGATACTCTACATACTGTCCTTCTGATAAGCCATTCACTTCGATAGACAGCGTAAGTTTATCACCGGTCACATAGGTTCCATCTTCGTCGCTTTCTCCCGTATACTCCCTCCTTTCTCCATCACTCGGCTTAATATAGCGTGTCGCCGAAATTCCTTCTGTTTCCTCTGCATGAACAGGTACTCCCCCTTTAAAAAAGAAGATGGCACATATAGAAAGAAGTATTAGTACACTTCCCCATATAGCCCTGCTACATTTGCCTTTGTGCTGCATCAATTTTTCCATAATGTCCTCTCTCCTTTCAACATTTATAGAAATATTATAACATAATTTTCATTTTTTCTTATCCTATTCCTTTCATCTTTTTATACTATTTCTTATTGAAAAATTCTTTTCTCTTTAAATTTTCCAAAAAAAACCCGAAAAAGCCTCTATCCAAGCTTTTTCGGGTTTTATCAGTTTAATAAATTTCAGTTTATTTTACTGGTGTCAGTACTTCTTTTCCTCCCATATATGGACGGAGAGGTGCCGGAATTCTTACAGAACCATCCTCATTTAAGTTATTCTCAAGGAATGCGATCAACATACGAGGTGGTGCTACTACTGTATTATTTAATGTATGAGCAAAATATTTTCCTTTTTCACCTGTTACACGGATCTTCAGTCTTCTTGCCTGTGCATCACCTAAGTTAGAACAGCTTCCTACTTCAAAGTATTTCTTCTGACGTGGGGACCATGCTTCTACATCAATAGATTTTACTTTAAGGTCTGCCAGGTCTCCGGAACAACATTCCAAAGTACGAACAGGAATATCCATAGAACGGAATAAATCCACTGTGTTCTGCCATAATTTATCAAACCACATCTTGCTTTCTTCCGGCTCACATACAACAATCATTTCCTGTTTTTCAAACTGGTGGATACGATATACACCACGTTCTTCAATACCATGTGCTCCCTTTTCTTTACGGAAACATGGAGAGTAAGATGTCAGTGTTCTCGGTAATGTGTCAGACGGTAAAACAGTGTCAATAAACTTACCGATCATAGAATGTTCGCTAGTTCCGATTAAGTATAAGTCCTCGCCTTCGATCTTATACATCATTGCATCCATCTCAGCGAAACTCATAACGCCTGTAACTACATTGCTACGAATCATAAATGGAGGTACACAATAAGTAAAGCCTCTGTCGATCATGAAGTCTCTTGCATAAGAAATAACGGCAGAATGAAGTCTTGCAATGTCACCCATTAAATAATAGAATCCATTACCTGCAACCTTTCTTGCACTATCTAAATCAATTCCATCGAATCTTTCCATAATATCTGTATGATATGGAACTTCAAAATCCGGTACAAATGGCTCCCCATATTTCTGAATTTCAACGTTCTCGCTGTCATCTTTACCAATCGGAACACTTGGATCAATAATATTTGGAATAATCATCATGATTTTCTTAACTTTCTCTCCAAGCTCTGCCTCTAACTTTTCAAGTTCTGCAAGACGCTCTGCATTTTTAGTAACCTGCTCTTTTACTGCATCTGCTTCTTCTTTCTTTCCCTGTGCCATTAATGCACCGATCTGTTTAGAAATCTTCTTTCTGTTTGATCTTAAATCATCTGCTTCCTGCTGAGTTGCTCTTCTCTGTGCATCTAACTCAATTACTTCATCTACTAATGAGAGCTTCTCATCCTGGAATTTATTACGGATGTTTTGTTTTACAACTTCTGGATTTTCTCTGACAAATTTTAAATCTAACATTATCAATATCCTCCTGTTTTGTTAGAAAATATTCTGTTGTTCCTTTACAAATAAAAAAGAATCCTTCCTTCCCGAAATATGGGACGAAGAATTCCGTGTTGCCACCCAAATTGCTGCCTGCCGATATACCAAAATATACCAAACTATATTCGATCAATATATCGTGCTGTCACAGCCACTCATCGGTATGTTAAAGGATACCAACCTTTGACTTTCATCAATGCTCGAAAAGTGGAAAGGTACTTCTGTCTGTTAATTCTCACCAGCCATTAACTCTCTGAAAAACTTTCATACCGTAGCTTCTCTCATCGCAACAAATCTATATTCTTGTTTATTATAAGGCACAAAGAAACACTTTGCAACTATTATTTTTCAAATATAAATTCAAAAATCCAGTTATATCAATCACAATTGAAAGCAGCCCCTAAGGTTGCTACTATCCTTAGCGGCTGCTCTATACTTTTCTGTTTTTTACCTGTCTGTTTAACAGTACCAAATTATTCAATTGTGATATATTGTTTTTCTTCTACCGGTTTCTCCACTTCTTTTGGAACTGCTACCGTAAGAATTCCATTATTGAATGCGGCCTTTAAATCTTCCTGCTTTACGCCTTCGCCAACATAGAAGCTTCTCTGACAGCTTCCGCTATATCTTTCCTTACGGATATAATTGCCCTCTTTATCTTTTTCGTCTTTATTGGTATTCTGCTGTGCTGTAACGGTCAGATAACCATCTTTTAGTTCTGCCTTGATATTCTCTTTTTCTACTCCTGGTATCTCCATTTCCAGTTCATAATGATCTCCGGCATCTTTTACATCTGTTTTCATAAGATCATAGTTAGCAGTTGTATAATCACCTGCGAATGGGAACATATCATCAAATACATCATCTACAAAATTATTTCCAAAAATACTAGGCATCATCATAAGTC